>JAYKHH010000076.1:0-4459 GCA_035285265.1 Leptolyngbyaceae cyanobacterium
GCAAGAGTTCTTTATTTATATGGGCGGGAAGAGACTCGAACTCTTAAGGATTTCTCCGCCGCATTTTGAGTGCGGTGCGTCTACCAATTCCGCCATCCGCCCTGGTTGACAGTTTTATTATTATACTGATTTGGGTGACTTTGCAACAAGGATTGATAAGCTTTACTGCTAGACCATTGATCAATTTCCCGTGCCCTTAAGACTGGAACCGGATGGGTCATCGGAGCTGTGCGGGCTTGCTTCAGGAGTTCACCCATCTCATTCTTGCTAATTTCGTCGTAGGCACGGGCCTGAGCAATAAACGCCTCCAGATTTAGCTGGGGTGCAAGGGTTGCCGATCCCCCCGTGAGTTTCATCAGCATCGACATAACGATTTTGGGGTCTTGGGTGACGAGTAGGGCCGCGCGATCGCAGGTGAACTCTGCACACCGAACCCACTCCAATAATTGAGATTGCAAGGTTTGCGCTAACCAAGCCCCAATCGTAGGAATTTGACCTGCTGCCAAAATGAGCAAATTGACGGGTGTTAGATACACACTATGGTCACACTTGAGATGTCCCAATTCATGGGCAATGACCCCTTGAATTTCTTCCAAGGTCAGCAACTCAATTAATGAGGTGTGAACCACAATAAATGGCTGCTTACCCCGCATAGCAAAGGTATAGGCATTGGGAACGGGATGTTGCCGGACATAAAGCTGAGGCGGTTCCAGATCCAGAATTTGAAAGGCTTCCAATAAAGCTTTGTGGAAGTGAGGTAACTGCTGTTCCCCCACTAAAATACTGGAAGCAATATTTTCTAGATAAAAAAACTGTTCCGCCAGAGGCCCCAGCAGATTTCTGACCAGCATATCCATACCCGGAAACTGCTTGAGAGCCTGAGTTGCTGCCAAATCAAGGGGATGACGAAACTGATCTGCTTTGAGACCAATTAAGGAGGTTTTAGTAACAGACATGGTAGTTAAAGGTTTACAAAGCAAGAATTGCTTAGATTACCAGCGGACAACTTCATTTTGGGGCGCTAGTTTTGCCTTCGCCCCTATTGATTCTAAACGACCGCAAATATCTTCGTAGCCCCGCATCAAGTGATGGACCTCACTAATTTGAGTCACCCCATCAGCAACCAGAGCAGCAATGATCAGTGCAGCAGAAGCCCGCAGATCCGTGGCTTCCACAGGAGCACCTAGGAGCTTATCTACGCCAGTGATCCTAGCTTGCCTGTCTTTAACTTGAATATTAGCTCCCATTCTTCTCAGTTCAGCAACGTGCAGAAAGCGATTCTCAAACACCGTTTCCTCAACGCTGCTCGTACCAGGAACAATGGACAGGGCAGCAGTCAGTTGAGCCTGCATGTCCGTAGGAAAGCCCGGAAAAGGAGCCGTGGTAATTGATACAGGTCTTAAATCGTCACAGGGATTTACATGCATGACCTGATCGATCATTTCAAACTCTAACCCCATCTCCTGATATTTTGAGATAGCCGAATACAGATGTTCTGGAACCACCGGAGCCAATACCAGTGGACAACGAGTTACCGCACTCATCGCAATAAAAGTACCCACCTCAATGCGATCGGGGATCACCCGATGTTCAATATCTACATTCAGAGACTTTTGGCCCTGAATTATCAGTCTGGCAGTTCCGGCCCCTTCAATTTCCACACCCAGAGAGCGGCAATACTGAACTAGATCAGCCACCTCTGGTTCTTGAGCAGCGTTTTCAATCAAGGTGGTTCCTTCCGCCAAACATGCCGCCATTAAAATCGTTTGGGTCGCTCCCACGCTGGGATAGTCCAGGACAATATTGGCTCCTGTTAACTTTTGGGCCTTAGCTTCGACAATTCCATGATCAATCGTGATTTCTGCCCCTAGGCTGGCAAGTCCTCTGAGGTGCAAATCAACGGGACGTGCCCCAATGGAGCATCCTCCAGGTAGCGGTATCCTAGCTCGATGGAGACGCGCCAAAAGCGGGCCAATTATGAAAAAGCTAGCTCGCATCTTACTGACTAACTCATAGGGAGCCGAATCAGACGTAATCTCACTCGCATCTACTAGTGTCTTTTTGGTAGAGGAGTTGTAGTCCACATGAATTCCCAAAGCATCAAAGATCTTGAGTAACGTTGCGATGTCTGAAAGATCGGGGACATCTAGAATCCGGCTCTGACCTTCGTTGAGAATCGTCGCAGCTAATACTGCAAGGCTGCCATTTTTAGAACCCGCAATCCTCGCAGTTCCTCCAATCTTGTGCCCTCCTTCAATACTTAAGACAAGATTATTGTTCATGGTTCGGATGCTTTGTAACGAGTGTGTTTAAGGGCTGAAGTATCATCAATCAGGTTCTAGCCCGACGTATAGGACTCTGGCAGACATCTGGTTGTCCTGGCTCAAACCTTGTTTTAGGTTTGCAAACTAGCACATTAGAGGGTGTGGGACAGTACCCCAACAGCTTCCAATGGGCCAGATTTTAGATTGGAGATGGCAATCATCGATATTCCATCGATATGCCAAAGCTCTAATCTCAGGATTGACACAAGAAGTCTAATTACCAGGTGAATCATACCAGCCTATGCTGTCCTTTAATTACTCTTCTTCCCATTCCCCTCACTTCGTTACAACTCCAGCCATCACCAGATCTGGAAGCAAATCTGATACCCAATTATTCTATGACTGCAGCTTGCACAAAAAATTCAGGCTCCAATGCGGCACCTGAAAGCTCGCGAAATCAAGAACTATACAGCTTGGATAGGACTCAAGAGAGCCAAGTCTTGTTAAGTCCTATCCAGAGACTGGTAGCCCTTAAAACGGAATGTCATCATAATCTGGTTGAGGCGCAGGCTGACTAGAAGCCTGGGGCTTAGATGCTGGCTTAGGAGTAGCTTGAGCAGGACTCACGGAGGCTGGTTTGCTAGGGCTAGGAGGAATAAAACTGCTCGGCTCTGATAGGGGCGCACTACCCCGATCAAACGAGGTTGGAGTCGTTGAAAATTCTCCGCCTCCTGCCGCCATTCCTAAGCTGTGGATCCGTTGGGCTACTAACTCTGCCTTTTTTTCTTTAAAGCCTTCAGCCCGTTCAATTGTATCCATTTTTAAGCGACCTTCAATAACCACGCGATCGCCCTTGTGATAGCGCTCTTGGATTTCCTGGGCTAGATTTCCCCATCCCACCACCTTCAAAGTAGAGGGTGGATCTTCCGGTCGCATTCCCGCAAACTGCACGATCATGTCTGCAACTGGGGTTTGGTTATCAGGGGTATAGCGGAGCTTGGGGTCTTCAATAATTTCCACCATTAAAACACAGTTATTCATCGGGAAAATCCTCCAAACATGGGTGAATCAGTTCGTGAGCAGAACCACAAAAAGCGCGAAATTCAGTTCTTTTGTACTAATTTTAGCAATTCTAACCAGGTTGCTTGAGATCGGTCGGTGGTATCTCAGCCCAAAGAGGAAATTTTATCATCGGAATTGAACAACCGAGCGATCGCCTGTCGTTCCAAAGGAGGCTGGGAAGGTAGCGCTTGACGAGCATCGGTAATTAACCAATCTAGGGAGGCAGCTTGCACATCAATGGTCGCCCCTGTTTTATCAACACAATAACGACCAAACACTAATTTATCGACCAGGCGCACCCCTGGCCCTAGGCGGGAATATTCAAAAATGACACTATTTTCAACGGTTGCACCATCACAAATCCGGCAATTAGAGCCAATATAGGTGGGGCCGATAATCTTAGCTCCATCATCAATGCGAGTCATTCCCCCAATATAAACAGGGCCTTGGATCTCTACCTTGTCCCAGTTCACGGCCACATTCAGCCCTGTATAGATACCTGGCTTAATTTCGTGACCTGGAATTGAGACATTTTTAATCTCCCCTAACAACACGCTGCGGATCGCCTGCCAGTAGTCTGGCACTTTACCAATATCGACCCATTGGAAATCCATCGTGACACCATAAAATGGCGCATCCATTTCTACCAGCTTGGGAAATAGCTGCCCCCCAATATCATATTCCTGGCCGGAAGGAATGTAATCAAGTATTTCTGGCTCAAAAATGTAAATACCTGTATTAATGGAGGTGCTCAACGCTTCTTCTACGGTTGGTTTTTCCTGAAAAGCTTTAATGCGACCCGTCTCATCTGTCACGACAACACCGTAGCTAGAGACCTCTGAACGATCGACAGACCGCATAACCACCGTTGCCAGTGACCCTTTCTCTCGATGCCACTTAACTGCTGCAGCCAAGTCCAAATCAATTAGGGCATCGCCACAGAGGACTACAAACGTGTCATCAAAGAACGGAGAAAAGTCTTGAATCCGTCGCATTCCGCCAGCCGACCCTAAAGCTTCTCCGACCAATTCCCCATCAACAATTCGCCCTTCAAAGGAATAACCAATTTGTACGCCAAAGCGCTGTCCATCTTGGAAATAACTCTCAATCTCATGGGCTAAATGGCTAACATT
>JAYKHH010000077.1:0-9172 GCA_035285265.1 Leptolyngbyaceae cyanobacterium
CTCTATGCAGGGAATGGGGCACTCGTCCCCCCCAAGGTGACCTTAGCAGATTCGTTAAAACGAGATAATCCCACGCTGCTATTTTTCTACGTCGATGACAGCAGTGACTGTAAGCAATACGCCTCTGTGATCTCCCAATTGCAAGCCTTCTATGGTCGAGCTGTAGATTTTATACCGATTAGTGTCGATATGCTCCCGCTCAAGTCTACCTATGCTCCTACAGAACCTGGTTATTATTACAGCGGAGCCGTTCCCCAAACAGTGCTATTTAACCAAACGGGCCAGGTGCTTCTCAATGCCAAGGGCATCATCCCCTTTGAACAAGTCGATGACACCCTACGGACGGTATTTGATTTGTTGCCCCGCTCAGAATCCGTTGAGTTAAAGCGACGAGTTCTCAATGAGGTGAATACAGAATTGGTGAAATAGGAGTGAGCGGCGCAAGATTATCGAGAATCAGGTGAACTAACAAATGGGGGATAGGGAGCCATGAGTTTCATGATTTCAGATGAGTTCCTGCAAACGGCAAAAACCTCTGAGGTTGAAAGAATTCAGGCAGGATCTCAAAACTTTAGAAGCCAAATAACTGGCAATCATTGGTTGATTTGATGGTAAACGTTGTAGAGATAGCTTCATGCGGGTTGTAGTTGGCAATATTGTGGCGATTTATCGCAGGGAGTTGCAGGGCTATTTTGCCTCTCCCTTGGCCTATGGCATTGCAGGCGTGTTTTGGTTCCTCACAGGTTTGTTCTTTGTTGCCATTTTGCTAGGGCCGCAAGGGATAATTCAGCAAGCAGCTTTTCAGGATTTACAAGGACAGCAAGGAGGTGTAGCTCCACCCCTGGATGTTCCCTATGAATTTTTGCGGTTTTTCTTGGGTGTGCTTGGCTCAATCTCGCTATTTATTCTGCCAATGCTCTCCATGGGGCTATACACCGAGGAACGCAAGCGGGGCACCCTAGAATTGCTGGCAACCTCTCCCATTACCAACTGGGCAGTGGCTCTGGGAAAATTGCTAGGAGTATTGACCTTTTTTATTACTCTGGTACTTCCACTCCTGGCGTTGGAAGCGATCGCCTTTAGTTATGCCAATCCACCCATGAACCTAGGGGTAATGCTGTTGGGACATGCAGGCTTAATTTTGCTAGCGGCTGCCGTTCTATCCCTGGGAATGTTCATTTCTTCTCTGACGGACAGCACGATCTTGGCGGCCATTCTTACCTTTGTCCTGATCTTATTTCTCTGGGTGATTGACTTGGTGGCTAAAGCCATCGGAGGCCCCATGGGTGCAGCGATCGCCCATCTGTCCTTGGTCAAGCATTACGATAACCTATCCCAGGGAGTCGTCGATACCAGCAGCTTAGTGGTGTTTGTCAGTTATGTCCTGTTAGGACTGTTTCTAACTGCTCAGTCTATTGAGGCATTACGCTTCCAGCGATCATAGCCATGAAAACCTTTGCAAATCAGTTAAAAGATCTTATTTCTATTTTTTGGCTAGGCCCCTTCCTAGTCGGAATGGGCTTGGTAGCAGGCGTGGTATCGGGTACCTGGTTTGTGATTCCAGTGGGTTTAATCGGGGCTGGGGTAGTGATCATCGTATTCTGGCTATTTCTCCAAAGCCGAAAGCCTACTAGCTGGTTAGGTCGTCGTTCCACACAAGTGGGAGCCAATGCGTTTCTAGCGACGGCTGCAGTGTTGGTGATTTTGGGTTTAGTGAACTTTCTGGCAGTCCGGTATATCGTCCGCATCGACCTGACTGAAAATCAAGTGTTTACCCTGGCTCCTCAATCTCAACAAGTGGTGCGCCAATTGCAGCAACCTGTGAAGGTTTGGGTATTTGACCCAAATCCCAATCCTGCGGATCAAGCATTACTGGAGAATTACCAGCGTCAGAGTAGTTCTAATTTTAAGTTTGAATTTGTAAATCCCGATGCCAAGCCCACCCTCGCTAAACAGTTTGATTTGAAATCAGTGGGAGACGTTTATTTAGAATCTGGGCAGCGACGGCAGTTTTTGCAAAATGTCACGGGCGATCGCCTCTCGGAGGCCAAGCTAACCAATGGCTTAGAGCAACTCAACAACAACCAAACCAGTAAAATCTTCTTTCTGGAAGGACACGGTGAGCAATCGTTAGACCCTTCCCAAGGGGGGTTGTCTGAGGCTGTCAAGCTCTTAAGTGATAAAAATTTTGTTGGCGAACCCCTAAATTTAGTCGAGCAGAAAACTGTACCGAAGGAAGCGGCGGTCGTGGTAGTAGCTGGGCCTCGACAAGGCTTATTTGAGAGCGCGGTCAAAGCTTTAACGGACTATCTGAAGCAGGGGGGTGGTGTGCTACTGATGCTAGACCCCAATACTAACCCTAAGCTAGATAGCTTACTGCAAGCTTGGGGAGTCAAGCTCGATGATCGTCTGGTCATCAATGCCTCAGAGCAACAAACCTTAGAATACGGCCCTGCGGCTCCGATCATTAGCCAGTATGGGGAGCATCCTATCACTAGAGACTTTGGCAATCGCTTTTCTCTCTATCCCCTAGCCCGTCCCTTAGAACTCACCCCAGTGCCAGGGATTGAACAAGCGCCCTTGTTACTCACGAGCCCAAAAAGCTGGGCAGAAAGCAATCCGAAGGATGCGAATTTGCAGTTTAGTCCAGAGCAGGGCGATCGCCCTGGCCCTCTTACCTTGGGTGTTGCCCTCAGCCAACCCGCAACCAAAGCCAGATTGGTGGTGATTGGCAATTCAACCTTTGCCACCAATAATTTGTTCAATCAGCAGTTGTTGAATGGGGATGTGTTGCTCAACTCGATTAGTTGGCTCAGCAAGCGAGACGACCAAACCCTTTCCATTCGTCCCAAGGAAGCCAAGAATCGTCGGATTACCCTCCCTGCGCCCGTTGCTAACCTACTGGGGTGGACAGCGATGGGGATTTTGCCCTTGCTGGGTTTAGGGACTGCAGCGATCGTCTGGTGGCGCAGACGGTAGGGTTACCCCAGGCACCTTTTGATAAATTGCGTGCATGGGACAGGGACTCTAACTCCCCACCTGAGTCCTGCCAGCATTTGGGCAGGGCGTAGCATCCGGTTCAACATTCTGAGCACCGTGTTGAGACCTTTTGCCGGATGCTGCGCCCCTACAAGTTAAACGTCTCCCATCCACCCCCTAGCACCTGACACCTTAATTTAGTCCTGAACGTAATCTTGCCCAGTGAGTAGAGCCATTTCAGCCCGCATGAATTCCCGTCCTAGGTAGGCGGCATGATCCAATCGGGTTACAGGGGAAGGGGTAGTCTGCTCAAATAGTTTTACACACAGTTCCTTAGCAGTTCTGCCACTGAAGACCGTGGTGTGGGTGCGCTCTACTTTCCCTCGTGCAGGAATCACCTTCCCGGTTTCTGGATCAACGGCTAAACCCCGATCGTCAATCACGTTCGTAAAATGCTTGGCGTTAATCGTTCTTGCCTCTCGATCTAGAAAAATAATGAAGTACCCGCCTGCATCTAGATCAATGTGGCGGTTAGAAAGTTCTTTGTCAATGAAAGTGACATCTTCAACGGGTGGATGCATGTTAAATAGGGTGGATGAAGAGATTTGTAATTCGCCATACATTCTAAGACTTTACTTCAGTCTCTAGCAGCGATGGGCGTGATCCTTTAGCTCCGTCTCGCGATCGCTCGGACTACCTTGCTCAAAACGTGAATTCGATAGCCCTATTTTGCGTGCGCTTCGCGCACGCAAAATAGGACTTTTAGGAGGTTTTTGCGGAGCGAAAACCTCCTAAAAGCCCTTTCGTCGAACTGACGTTGCTCAAAGGGTTGCTTTTCACTGTCATCCTAATTCAATCAATTTTTTCAGAAACCCACGAACCATCACATCTCAGTTGGGTCAATGCCCATTTGCTGTAATCGGGCTGCAAGCCTCTCTGCCCGTTGTCGCTCTTGTTCTGCTCGTTGTCGCTCTTGCTGCATCTGAGATTGTTGCTGGGTGAGTTCCTGTTGCAATCGAACCACCTCCTCCTCTGGTGTGGGAAAGCGATTGCCTTGGGCGTCATACCAGTAAAGCCATTCACGGGTAATACCTTGATAGGTGCCGCGCTCTCGTCCTAAGCCTAAGCCAATTTCTGGCATCCATAGGGGATGACCGGATACGGGTCTATATTTGCCCTCAACGAGGTGATAAATTTCCAAGGGCAAGCGATGCCGTCGTCGTTTAGGGGAATAAACCACGTAGTACAAAGCCCCCAACTCAGCATAAAAATCCTTCTTCTTACCGTACTCTCCTCGATAGGTCTGGGAAACGACTTCTAAAATCAAGCTGGGGATAATATTCTCCTCTTCCCAGAGGACGTAACTGAGTCGCAATTCTTCACTGAAAATCCGCTCGACTCCTAAGCTCAAAAATCCATCTGGGACGATCGCCGGTTGGTTGGGGTCGTAATAGATGCCCATATCCACTCCGAAGAACCAGTCCATCCGTTCTTTCCAGATTTGCCCCAAAATTAACTTCAGCAATCCGGGAATCAGATCTTGGAGTTCATTATCCACAGGGGTATCATCCGAGTCTGGTAGGTCGGCAGAGGAGGGTAAACATTCCCAGGGCTGATACTTCTGGATCACGGTGGTTTCCCCGAAGCGGACTATATTATATTAGCGGAATCTATTGTTCAGGAGAACAGAGGTTCTACTTTTCCTTAAAGGGTAGCTCTTCATTCACCGCCTCAATTTCTCGCTGCTCCATCGCATTGACTTGACCGATATAAGAGTGGAGTAATTGACTGAGGCGAGGATCATAGAAACGATGCAGGCTGTAATTAGGTTTGGCGGGAAAACCGCGACGCTTTTTATGGCGACCTCCTGCACCGGGGTCAAAGGTTTGAATGTTGTGAGCGATCGCCCATTCAATGGGGGTGTAGTAGCAGGCATCAAAGTGCAGGCAATCAATGGCATCGGAACTCCCCCAATAGCGTCCATAGAGCTGATCTCCCTTGGTGAGGCAAAAGGACATGCCCACGGGATGCAAACTATCCCCTTCCCGATAGGCTGCCACAAACACCACCCGATGCCGATAGTGAGGATAGAGTTGCTCAAAAAACTTGCGGGTTAGATACTTACTCCCCCACCAACCAAACTGATCACAGGTATTGCTATAAAAGCTATACATCAAAGGGAATAGGGCTTTAGGAATCTCATCTCCCGTTAAGGTTTTGAGTTGCAGTCCCGCCTTAGCGACCGCCTGCCGTTCTCGCTTAATATTCCGCCGTTGGTTGGCGTTAAAGACGCCTAAGTAGTCATCAAAGGTTTTAAATCCTAGATTGTCCCAGACATAACTGTGGTGCAACCATGCCTTAAACCCATGGCGCTCAATCCTAGGTTGCCATTCTGGATCTACGTAGAGGAAATTACAGCCTGAAATATGGTTGCGAATACAGAAATGATCAATTTCTGACAGCATTAATTCGGTTAACTCATCTTCATCTTCTCCGGGTGCCATCAGAAAGCGATAGCCCACTGCAGGGGTAAAGGGAGACATTCCCAATAGTTTGGGATAGTAGCTAATCCCCAAACGACTCGCCAACTCCGCCCATTGCTGGTCAAAAACAAATTCACCATAACTGTGACCTTTGAGGTAAAACGGGGCCGCCGCAATCAGAGATCGATCTCGCCAAACCGTTAAATGGATCGGTTGCCACCCTGCTTTCGCAGTAGCACTGCCCGAAGTCTCCATATTGCTCAGCCATTCCCATTCAAAAAAGGGCGTTTTTAAGGGGAGTGCCAAAGCATCCCATGCTGCCTGGGGGACTTCCGCCATGTGATTGATCCAGACGAGGGAGTAGCGGGATTTGTGTTGTTCCACCATGATGAGTGCGTAGGGATTAATAGGTAGGCAGGTAAGCAGGCTATCCAAATGAGTGGGGAAACCTTACTCGAATGTCTCGCAATCCTGTCCATTCACTGTTCTAGGGTAATACGATTTATTTTTTGATGGGGTGGCGATCGCTCCTTGGCCTTTTGTGAGGCCCCGCCCTGGAATAAATTCCGGGCTAACAGCGAAAGTCCTTTGTACGCGCAGCGTTCCCGTAGGGTAGAGGACTGGAAAAGGGTTTGAGTCCATTTGAATGGACTTCAGCTATGAGCCAGGAACTTAAGTTCCTGGCGGTTATGGCTACAGGTGCCAGATCTCAGCTAACTATCCCATTGAGTTGGACAGCCGACTAGACGGTAGTGGAGAAAGACTTCCTGCTCCTTCACTTCTGCTGACACCAGTTCTAGCCGGGGAGCAAACTGGGCCAGAAATCCTATCCCCTCTGCAGGAGTGGGAGCGGTGGCACCCCCTAAAATCAAGGGACAAACGGTGAGCCAAAGCTCATCAATTAAACCCAAGGCTAATAGGGAAGCCACTAGCTCTCCACCCCCTGCAACAACGAGGCGTTCTAAACCTAGGGCGACTAGTTGTTGAAAAGCAGCGATCCAGTCAATTCCCTGATGTTCTTTTGAGTCAGTATCTACCCTGAGAACTCGCTCAAATTCAGATTGTCCTTGCCAGGGCTGTGCTCCTGCGGTTGTGGTGATCAGCCAGCGCGGGACAGGTTGCTGAAAGAAAGGATATTGGGAATCAAGTAAACCCGTTTGGGAAGCCACAATCTGAACCGGTTGGGCAGGCTTGCCCTGCTCTTGGCGTTGTTGGAGAAGTGGGGGATGGGAGACTCGCAGGGTGGTGCCGTAGGCTCGGAGGGTACCCGCCCCAAATAGCACGCCATCGGCTAGGGCAATCTGCTGTTCTAAATGGGCTTTGTCGATCGCGGAGCCAAATCGAGCGGGCGATCGCTGCCAATCAGCAATCTTGCCATCGGCACTCATAGCCAGGACTACCGTTGTATGAGGTCTTGTTAACATGCTGAATTTCTAGCTGATATTATCCTAGGCGTTGACCGTCAGCTCGGTGGACAAAACTGGGAAGTTCCCGACGGGGTTTCCGTCTACCTAAAGAGAGGGGGATGTCGGCAACGGGGTATTTCTTTAGTTATTTTTGAAGTGGCATAGCATTGATCCCGTACCGGATGCTTCCATCCTCTGGTGCCAATAATCTTGATAGATAGGGCTTAAGTCTTTGCGAATGTGCCCAGTAGGAGAACTACTAGGAGAACTACCATGCGTTACTTAACTCAATTGGGAATAGCACTGGCAGTAGCAGGCATGAGTAGCCTTCCCATGCTTTCATCTCAGGCCGTGCAACTGGCAGATGGTACCGTTTATTTCGTTGCGCCTCCTCAGTTACTAAAAGCAAGCACCACCCAAAATGCCACGGATGTTTGGGGAGCTACCTACTACTTCACGCTCAATTTGCCAGCGAATGCGGGTGAACCGTTGCAGAGAGTGGTGATTACTCAACGGGAAGGAACTGATAACCTCAGATTTAACCTAGATGAAACTGAGGTATTTGAAGGCGATCCCGCTAGTGAAGGAGCTAAGCTGACAGCAAAAGCAACAACTCCCAACCCTGACACGCCAGAGGTTGTGATTACGTTTAACCCTCCTGTTGATCCGGGTAGGACTGTAACTATTGGATTACGCCCGGTGCAAAATCCTGATATGGGAGGGGTGTATCTATTTGGGGTGACTGCATTTCCATCTGGAGAAAAAAGTCACGGTCAATTTCTAGGCTTTGGGCGGCTTCACTTCTATGATGGAGGGGATTGGTTCTCCCGAAGCAGGTTGTTGCCCTAAGGTTCAATGTGGTTCTAAGTCCTGGACTGACCCTTAAACAAAAAGCACTCTTTTTCCATCAGTTTGCGGCGTTATTGAATTCTGGCCTTCCGCTGCAACAAAGTCTAGGCTTAGCCGCCAATGAAATGAATGCCCGGTTTCAACGGGAATTGAAATCTGTCAGTGTGGCGATCGCCCAAGGTCAGGATCTTTCAACGGCTCTCACGAACTATCCGGTGTTCGACAATTGGACGCTGACGCTTCTGAAGACTGCTGAGTACAGTGGATCTCTGGCAGTGACCTGTAAACGCATTGCGATCGCTGCTGAACGGGAACAACACCAAGGTCGTCTCTATCGCTCGGTTACCCTGTCCGTTCTATCCATGCTGCTGAGTGGTTTGTTTGCCATTACCACCTTAATTCAAGGGAATTTGAACTTTTTAACGCAACCAGGTTTTTGGATGAGTGGATTACTAGGAGTGGGGTTACTAGCAATAGCCGTGAATCAATTAGGGTCTGACTCCCTCAATCTGCATTTGCAACGGCTACTTTTAAAATTGCCCATCGTCGGCAAATTGAGACAAGCCCAAGCCATGCTCTATTTCACGGAATTGGAACTACCTCTAAGCTGCGGTGTACCCATTCTGGCAGCCTTGGATCTCGTGCGTGCTCGGATGCCTGATCCTGACGTAGCAGCAAGTTTGACCCAAGCAGTGCGAAAGATTCAATCAGGGCAAAACTTAACCCAAAGCCTTCAAGGTAAACTTCCCTCCTTGGCCCTGCAAATGATTCGGACAGGCGAGGAGAGTGGTGACCTAGAAACCATGCTGCAAAAGCTGGCAACCTACTATGAAGGAGAGCTAGAACGAACGATCCGGCAATTACAAGGTACACTCAAACCCCTGAGCATCCTAGCAATGGGTGGAGCCGTGCTAGTGGGGGCCATTCAATCTCTCTCAGCGTTGCTGAATTCATTGCCCGGTTAAGAGGATTTTGAATTTTAGATTTTAGATTTTGGATTGACATCCTCGGTAGGGGCAATCCCCCCGTGGTTGCCCTCTTTTAGACCTTGAATTATCCTCACAATCCTTTTCCAGTTCTTAAAACCTAAATTACATCCCCCATCTTGGGTTTTCATCTTTCTCCCAATTCATGTCATCAGTTTTGTAACACCCATTCATTTCCATCCCATGACTTACTACATTGCCCCTCGCTTCCTGAATAAACTTGCCGTTCATATTATTAAGAATTTTTTGGAATTACCCGGCATCAAAATGCCCCTGATTTTAGGAATTCATGGACACAAGGGAGAAGGGAAATCCTTTCAGTGTGAATTGGTGTATGAACGCATGAAGGTAAACGTCATTCATATGTCCGCAGGCGAGATGGAAAGCCCCGATGCAGGTGATCCCTCTCGATTGGTGCGATTGCGGTATCGGGAAGCCGCTGACATCATTCGCAAGCATGGCAAGTTAG
>JAYKHH010000078.1:0-4412 GCA_035285265.1 Leptolyngbyaceae cyanobacterium
ACGATCTCGGTGATTCGGCTTCCTCGCATTTCCAACTTTACGGATTTTGATCCTCTAGAAACAGAAGCTACGGTGAATCTGAAATATGTCAGTCCTAAGGAACCCTTGGGGTATCCCGATGCGGTAATTATTCCTGGTTCCAAAACAACAATTTCAGATTTAATCGTCCTGCAAAAGACGGGCATGGCCGAGGAAATTCAAAATTATGTGGCTGCCGGGGGCACCCTGCTAGGCATCTGTGGCGGATTTCAAATGATGGGCAAGTTCATGGCGGATCCCGAAGGTCTAGAAGGGCAGGAGGGACGCTTTAAAGGCTTAGATCTGTTACCGCTTAAGACCATTATTACGGGGCAAAAGGTTGCCCGTCAGCGATCCGTGAGTTCTAACTTTCCCCAGGCAGGATTGCCAGTATCGGGGTATGAGATTCATCAAGGTCGTACCAGTTTAATCGATCCAGACAAAAGCAATGCAGAGGAACTACCCTTTAGTCCCCTCTTCGATGATCCCAATTTAGGTGTCGTAGATCCTAGCCTCTCGATCTGGGGAACCTACCTGCACGGCATTTTTGACAATGGCCCTTGGCGGCGGGCTTGGTTGAATCGACTCCGACAACAACGAGGTTTGAAGGCTCTACCGACTGGGATTTCTAATTATCGGGAGCAACGGGAAGCGATGTTAGATACGCTGGCGGATACCGTAGAAACCCATTTGAATTTGGCTCCTATTTTGTCAAACGCGGACACGGCTGGATCCTAGGCAATGGGGGCAAGCCTAAAAGGTGCGCTTCATCCTTAATTTTTCTGCATCTTTCCTAACACCTCAATCCTTGGCGAAGGGTTAGACTATTCCCCACTTAATACCGAATTCGAGGATCAATGTAGGCATTGAGAATATCTATCGCGATACTGGCAACAACGACAATCGCGGCGAAAAATACCACAATCCCTTGGACGGTGGGATAGTCCCGTAGGGAGATGGCTTCGTAGAGGCGATTGGCGAGTCCAGCCCAAGAGAAGGTAACTTCCGTTAAGATAGCGCCCCCTAACATGGCAGCAAAGGTCAGCCCCAGAACGGTAATGACGGGAATTAGGGCATTCTTCAGGGCGTGGGCAACCAAGATTCGAGGCTCTGCAACCCCTCTGGCTCTAGCTGCTTCCACATAATCAGCTTTCAGGGTTTGCTTCAAGTTAACTCGCACCATGCGCTCAAAGATGCCGCTGAGGAGAATCCCCAAAGTCAAACTGGGGAGGGCTAAATGATGTAAAGCCGTTAGGAAAGCGCTGAAGTTGCCGCTAAGTAGACTATCCACAGTGTACAGTCCGGTGCCAATGATCTGGTTCCCCACTTGCAACCCGGCTGGGACGGGTAAGTTGGTAGGAAAGCGAGTTCCTAAGGGAAACCAACGCAATTGGACTGAGAAAATCAACTGCAAGAGCATTCCCAACCAGAATAAGGGAATGGCATAGGTGATAATACCAAAAAGTCGCCCGCCTACATCCCAAACCGTACCAGGACGGGAGGCAGAAATGGCTCCTACTGTAATACCCACCACTAGGGCGATCGCCATACTAAATACCGCCAGCTCAACCGTAGCCGGAAAGTACTCCTGTATGATTGTCCAGACCGATTGCCCACGACTTGTGAGAGAAGTGCCTAGGTCGAGGCTGAGTAAGTCTCCCATATAGTGCAGATATTGTTGCCAGAGCGGTTCTGCCAAACCGAGTTGCTGACGCATGGCTGCTTTGACGCTCTCCGGTGCACGGGGGCCAAGAATGACATCGACTGGATCGCCAGGGGTGGCTCTGAGCAGTAAAAAGACAACGGTGGTGATAATACCCAGCATCAGGGGAGCCAACAGCAGGCGAGCCAAGATGTAGGACTGAAGGGCACGGGAGCGAGACATGGGGATTAGGTGTCGGGTGATAGGTGTCAGATCCTAGGGCAAAGTCACTGACGCAATAGAAGCATTGTAATTGTATAGGCATAACCCCTAATTCAAGAATTCTTCCTAAGGGAGTCATGTCGTTTCTTCAGTTTTTTGCGAAGATCAGAATCAGACAGTTAATAACATGCCTACGTTCGTCAGATCCCCGGTAGAAGTTCCTAAAATGCAAACTAATTCCCTACAGCCTTTGGGTGGTTTACTCTTGCAGCCAGAATTAAATTCAGCTAATTCAACCTTAGAGCTATCGTCTCCTGAGAATGGAGTCGTGGAATATGCTGCACCCAAATTAGTGGCAGTGCCTGGGAATGCCCAGGGTATCAATGGCATAGACTTAAAAATAGAAAT
Organism: Leptolyngbyaceae cyanobacterium; assembly: GCA_035285265.1. Classification (GTDB taxonomy): domain Bacteria; phylum Cyanobacteriota; class Cyanobacteriia; order JARCMD01; family JARCMD01; genus JAYKHH01. Next base: position 2,291 of record JAYKHH010000078.1, read on the forward strand.
GCTCCGGCAAACGTTAGAGCGGCATCGGGGCGATCGCCAACTTGTATTGTTACAAGACTTTCCTGATCCGGATGCTCTATCGGGTGCTTGGGTCTACAAGCTGATTGCAGAACAATACGACATTCAGTGCGAAATTGTTTACGCCGGAACGCTGAGCCATCAAGAAAATATTGCGCTCGTGAAGCTTACTGGGTTACCGGTGCAACGCTGGACGTTGCAAACCATGAAGACGAAGGATTTATCGGTTTATCAAGGCTGTGTTTTGGTTGACAACCAGGGAACAACGACCCAATTACTATCCTTAGTTCAGCAAGCAGGTATTCCAATCACTGTAGTCGTTGATCACCATAGCACCCAGGGTAACCTCAACGCGGAGTTTATTGATATTCGCCCCCAGATTCGAGCTACGGCGACTATTTTTAGCCACTATTTACGAGCTGGGTTGCTAAACCTGGATAGTGCGGTCAGTCAGCATATCAAATGTGCTACTGCCTTGATGCATGGGTTGCGCTCTGACACCAATAACCTGATGCAGGCAAAAGAAGAAGATTTTATGGCGGCAGCCTATCTGAGCCGTTTTTATGACACTCAGTTGCTCAATGCCATTTTGCAAGCAGCTCGCTCAAAGCGGGTGATGGATGTGATTGAGCGATCGCTGAGAAATCGCACGATCCAGAATAACTTTTCGATTGCTGGCGTTGGCTATTTACGCTACGACCACCGAGATGCAATTCCCCAGGCGGCAGATTTCTTAGTTACAGAAGACAATGTCCACACAGCGGTAGTGTATGGGATTGTCCATGATGAAGATGAAGACTTAGAAGTGGTAGTAGGCTCCCTCAGAACAACAAAACTCACCCTTGACCCCGATGAGTTTATTAAGGAAGCCTTTGGTCAGGATGCCCAAGGACGATTTTTTGGAGGCGGGCGATCCATGGCGGGCGGATTTGAAATCCCCATTGGGTTCTTGTCAGGCTTTAATGAAAATGCAGATTACGCTAAAACCAAGTGGGAATTATTTGACGCCCAAATTAAGCAAAAACTGCTGCGGCTGGTGAACCCTGAAGATCACATTAGAACTGCTTAGAAAATTTCCCACAATCAGTGACCATGGTAGGGACATCCCCTCATGGGTGCCCTCAATCAGGATCAGGCGCTAATAATGGCTTCAGCAGCGTCTCTAGAGCAATTTCTTGGGCAATTGGCATTTGCCCATAGGTGAAGACGTAGGGAACTTCCGTGGGGAGGCTGGGCAATAACTGCTGCAAAATGTAAGGACTGCCGTAGATCACCAAGGCTTGTAACTCCGTAGTTTGCACTAAGGCTTGAAACCAGGTTTGAACCGTTTGCGTTAAGCCAGCGCGACCCCGAAAGGGATTACCCCGCACAAAAACTTGCAGCAGGGTAGGCTGCCAAGTTCTGGAGTCTAGATTTATCGGCATCTCAGGGGTATTTCTATCAATCAGTTGTAATTGGTAGCCCAGTTGTTTAGGTAGGGCGATCGCGGGGGTATGGGGTGCCAAAAAATCACAACCTAAGGCATCGTCTACGATGATCAGGTTCCGTAAATTCTGAGTCCAGGTTGGATGAGTCAGTCTAGACTGCGAGGGATGATGGCCCTGCATTGAGTCCTGCAGAATCTGGGCAACGGTTGCGATGGCCTCTGGTTGGGCTAGCTGGTGTAGCTGCAGGGGTGGAGGTGGCAAGAGTTCCCAATCGTGGGGAGAACGCACCGGATCAATCACCGGAGAACAGGCTTTTTGCTTGGCTCTCCAAATCCGTTCCACTGAAGCTTGAATCCGTTCGTGGGAAATTCGCCCCGATTCTACGGCTTCGCACACGGCTTGAATCGCCCCTTCCGGGTCTACAGGCATCAATAAGATATCTGCCCCGGCTTCTACCGCCAAAACGGGGGCTTGGTTCACCCCAAAACGGTTAAGTGCCCCCATCACTAGGGCATCGGTCACAATCAGCCCTTCAAAACCCAGGTTCTGCCGCAATTCCTGAGTTAAAATTCTGGGAGATAGAGTGGCGGGATATTGGGCATCCCAGGCAGGGATCTGCAGGTGGGCACTCATAACAGCATCAACTCCCGCTGCGATCGCTGCTTGAAAGGAAGGCA
>JAYKHH010000079.1:0-5178 GCA_035285265.1 Leptolyngbyaceae cyanobacterium
ACGAATGGAACGATCGTCACAGGAACCCTCCGCACTGTTTTTTCTTTCTAATCTCAATGTGCATCACCAATGTTCCATCAGCATGGATTGCCAAGTTCCTTCAAATGTGATCGCAGAACATCTCAGAACCAGATCCCCCTCCACCGCCTTCACCACCTTGCGATCGCTGCCCCCAACCCCATCGCTACTCCAGCCCCAATCAGAGTATTCACAATATTAACCACTTCGTTCGTTAGCCAAGCAAATTTGGCTTGTAGCGTCGCCCCAATTAGACTCTCAATATTGGTGGCAATGAAAGCAGCTATGACACATGAGCCGATACCCAACGGATTGATTAAACCCACAGCCCAACCGACTAGAAAAATTGCACGTCTGCCCCAAATCTACTGCCCACCCAATCATCTAAAAAAATAAAGAAAGGACACCCCCTGAATCTATGGTGCTGCATCCTCTAAAGTCGTTAGCGATATTTTGACGCAAGCCTTAACTCCTTGCCAGTTACGCTCTGACAAGTGCCCAATCACAACTAAATTTGCGGATGGTGGCAGAGTCACGATAAAGCAACGAAACATCGAAGCAGCACGCAACCCTGCTGCTGACCAGTCCTGAAGCGCGTAATCAGTAATTCCTGGTACCTTAGTTTGGGTTGTAATGAGTCCAACTATTACATCAGGTCGAAGCGAGTGGTAAGTCTCTGATGACAAAACGATAGCCGGACGGCGCTTAACTCCTGTGACACCTGGAAAATCAACGGTCACTAAATTGCCGGGATAGAAGGTGACGGTTCAAACCCCTCTGTATCCGAGAAGGTTGTCGTTGCGTGTTGTAGGGAAAAAGTAACAAGATCGATCTGATCTTCCTCAGTCCAGGTATCGCTCTGATTAACCGATGGTAGCTGTTGCCCAACCAGTTCGTTAAGAATGAGTGTTGCCAATCGCAGCAACTCAGTTGGTGACAAGTCGCGAACCACCTGGGTATAAACCTCTTGGGCAGTAGTTTGCATAACAAATCCTCCTGACCTTGATTTTAGTTCAATTTACTCAGCACACTAACGCCTTACTAAAGCCGGAACCAACAAGGGGAATCTTTTCTGAATTTCTCGGCTAAGATTCATCCGTCAGCCCATCGAATTTAACTTGCAGGGTCGCCCCAATCAGACTTTCAATATTGAGATCGCTGCCCCCAACCCCATCGCCACCCCAGCCCCAATTAGGGTATTCACAATATTGACAACTTCGTTCGTCAGCCAAGCAAATTTGGCTTGCAGCGTTGCTCCAATCAGACTTTCAATATTGGTAGCAATGAACGCAGCGATCGCACATAAGCCTATACCCAACGGATTGATTAAACCCACAGCCCAGCCGACTAGGGCGATCGCAACCGAGGCTACAATTCCAGCTCCAGTTCCTTCTAGACTGACGGCTCCCTCCGTTCCCCGTGGCACGGGTTGGAGCGTTGTAATTAAGTAGGTGCGCTGACCGTAGGCTTTGCCCACCTCACTGGCACAGGTGTCTGAGAGTTTGGTGCTAAAACTTGCCACATAGCCTAATAAAAGTAAATCTCGCAGCAAGTCCATTCCTTCTAAATTCAGGAAGGGGAGAGCGAGGACACCTAAGGCACACAAAGCCCCAGTCAAGGCGGAACCCCAAACATTTTCTGGGCCTCTGGCCCCCGATCTCTTTTCGGCAATGCCCTCTGCTTCCTTTTGGGCCATGCCGATGCGGGTCACCCCCGACCCCACCAAAAAATAAAACATGACTACTAAATATCCTTGCCAGCCCAGACTGCCCCAAACCAATACGCCCAGAAACCAGGCATGGAGCAAGCCCGCAGGAGTTAGTAGTTTTTTGGGGATGATCCAGGCGATCGCACCCAGGAAGGTGTTGAGGGCGATCGCCACCAGCCAGGGATTCAGAGAATAAAGTGTTGAAAGCATAGGAGGTTTGGTGCTGGAGGAACTCGACTGAGAGCGTGTAGGCGTAACCCTCATCCCCTCATTTTGCCCCAAGGACGGATAGAGGATTGCTATATATAAAGGAGTAGAGGCTACTGCCGTTAATTTTTATGGATCAGACGCTATTTCATCTGGCTTTTCCGGTTACTGATCTAGTGCAGACAAAAGCATTTTATCGGGATGGCTTAGGCTGTACCTTAGGGCGTGAATCGGCCCATTCTCTGATTCTCAATTTGTACGGCCATCAAATTGTTGCCCATGTCACCCCAGAACCGTTGACCCCTCAAATAGGTATTTACCCTCGGCATTTTGGTTTGGTTTTCACTGCCGAGTCAGATTGGGAATCGTTGTTGAACCGGGCTCAAGAACGGCAACTTAGCTTTTATCAATCGCCGAAACGCAGGTTTGTTGGTTTGCCCCTAGAGCACCGCACCTTTTTTCTTCAAGATCCCTTTTATAACCTACTGGAGTTTAAATTTTATGCCCAGGCTTCCGCAATTTTTGGAAACCATGACTATACCCAGGTGGGCGACCCCCAGGAACTGACAGCTTAAGGAATAATTAATAATGAATCGTTGGTTCAAACTTTTTAACACAAGCTCAGGAAGACCCATCCATGCCCCCTAAAACTCGCAAGCGCCCCGGTTACTTCTTAGAACTCGATGAGCCAGATCTACCTTCTGCTCCTCCTGCTCCTCCCGCTCCTAAAGCTGTAGAAGCCCCCCCCGTTAAGCCTGTGCCTACTCCGGAACCGAAAGCTGCCGTTGCACCAACGGCTCCCGCGAAGGCCACGCCTACCCCACCTCCAGTGGTTAAGAGTGAACCGGTAGCCGCCACTCCTGCGGGTATGACCTTTGCGCCCACTGTGTTGCTACCCCTCACCACTGAAATCCCGCGTCGTCTGCCTGGAAACAACATGAACGCTTTCTTAGAGATGGCAAAGCAAATGAAGCAATCTTCATGAATCCGTAAATCCGAACCGATCCCCCCTCCCTCCCCTTAAAAAAGGGGGCAGCTTCTGGATATTCTCCCTTTTTAGGGGGGATGAAAATATTTGGTCAACAAACAAATAGTTTTCAAATAGGTTCTATAAGGGTTTCGTCTTCGCTTAACCCCCTACCTTGGGCGCTACAATGTTTTAGCTGATGTAGGTGCAAGAACAGGTTCATGCGGATTTCTCTAAACTGGCTGCGAGAACTGGTGGATGTGACCCTGCCTCCAGAAGAATTGGCTGAAACGCTAACAATGGCTGGCTTTGAGGTGGAAGACATCGAAGACCGCCGGACTTGGGCAGAGGGTGTGGTCGTCGGTAAAGTGATCAGTTGCGAACCCCACCCCAATGCTGACAAGCTTAGGGTTTGTCAGGTAGATATTGGGGCTGAAACTCCCTCAAATATTGTCTGTGGAGCATCTAACGTTGCAGCAGGTCTTTATGTCCCTGTTGCCACCCTGGGCACCTACTTGCCAATCATGGATCTAAAGATTCGTCCTGCTAAGTTGCGGGGGGTTGGCTCCGAAGGGATGATTTGCTCCCTCAAAGAACTAGGACTGGAGAAAGAATCCGCAGGGATTCATAGTTTTGAGCAGCCTGATCTGAAGGTCGGGATGGATGTCCGGCCTTTGTTGGGTTTAGATAATGTGATTTTGGATGTAACTTCAACGGCGAACCGAGCCGATGCCCTGAGCATGGTGGGCATTGCCCGTGAGGTGGCAGCCCTAACCGGATCAACCTTGAAACTCCCAGAAGTTCCTGAAACGACTATCCAATCTCAAGAGGGGAAATTAGCCCTCAAAATTTCTGAACCCCAGGCTTGCCCGATCTATGTGGGCACGGTGGTTGAACAAATTCAGATTGGGGAGTCTCCGGCTTGGTTGCAGCAACGCCTGCAAGCGGCGGGAGTACGACCGATTAATAATGTGGTGGATGTCACCAACTATATTCTTTTGGAATGGGGTCAACCGCTTCATGCCTTTGACCGGGAACGGCTGCAAAGTGTGGCAGGGGAGGGTTTATTAACCCTAGGAGTCCGATTTGCGAATGCCGGGGAATCCCTGAAAACCTTAGATGGCCAGACTCGCACCCTGCAAGATCAGGCGTTGTTGATTACTGCCAATGATCAACCCGTTGCCTTAGCAGGGGTGATGGGGGGTGAAAACACCGAAGTTCACAGTGGCACTCAAAACTTGGTATTAGAAGCCGCATTGTTTGACTCGGTGGCAATTCGACGGTCTGCTCGCAGCCAGGGTTTGCGAACTGAAGCCTCGGCGCGGTATGAACGGGGCGTGAACCAAGCAGAACTGATGGTGGCGTGTCGTCGGGCACTGCAATTGCTGGCAGATTTGGCAGGGGGCGTAGCGATCGCCCAATCCAGCACAGTCCGACCCACCGATCCCACAACTTGGACTCGTTCCATTGAGTTGCGTTTAGATCGAGTTAATGAAGTGCTCGGCCCCGTAGAACCCCCAGAGGATAGCCTTACCGATGAAGCCACGGAACTCAAACCCCAAGAGGTAGAGCGGATTCTCACGGCCCTAGGGTGTCAAGTGGCGGCGACCACGGAAGAGCAGGTTTGGAAGGTTACCGTCCCCCCCTATCGGTATCGGGATTTAGAGCGAGAAATTGATCTCATTGAGGAAATTGCTCGGCTTTACGGTTATAACAACTTCTGTGACACCCTTCCCAATAAAACAGAGCCAGGATATCTATCTGCGGAGCAAGCCCTGACTGCCAAGTTACGGTCTGCTTTCCGAGCCGCAGGGCTGACGGAATTAATCCACTACTCGTTGGTCAAGACCGATGGCGATCGCCAAGTCGTCCTCACCAATCCCTTATTTACGGAGTACTCTGCGCTCAGATCTGAACTAGTTTCAGCGCTGATTAATGCCTTTGAGTACAACCTGGAGCAGGGCAACGGTGCTCTGAATGGCTTTGAGATCGGTCGGGTCTTTTGGCAAGACGAAGACGGCCTCAATGAAGCCGATATGCTGGCGGGAATTCTGGGGGGCGACCCCACGGTCGGCAAATGGATTCGGGCCGGTCGAGAACAGCCCATGACTTGGTTTGAAGCCAAGGGTTTGCTAGAGAGTGTATTTCAACAAGTAGGTCTATCCGTAGAGTTCCAGCCCGATCTTCGAGATCCACGGCTGCATCCTGGACGCACGGCTTCGCTCTGGATTCGAGGCAACCGCCTGGGTACTTTTGGTCAACTCCATCCCCAACTGCG
>JAYKHH010000080.1:0-3917 GCA_035285265.1 Leptolyngbyaceae cyanobacterium
GTTCAGACCTTCTCCTGGATTCAAACTCAAAAGGTTGAAGGTTCTGAACAAGTTAAATCAATTCAGGAAAATCAAGAAAATATTGATTTAGGTGAAGCCGAAGCTATTGTTCTAGCCTTGGAACTGAATGCGGATTTACTCCTGATGGATGAGCGTCGTGGCAGGATGGTAGCAACCAGCTATGGGCTAAATGTCACTGGGTTGTTGGGAATTTTGCTCCAAGCCAAGCGTAAAGGCTTAATTTTAGCAGTTAAGCCTCTCATGGATCAGGTGATTAGGCAAGCAGATTTTCGGGTCAGTAGTCAGTTATATGCAGTCGTACTAAGGTCTGCCGGTGAGTAGGTCACCCTCTAGTTAAGTTTGGTTCAGATCAAATACTCGCATCCTGAAAGTCAGGCTTCGGGGCATAATAATGCATGACGAGAGCAATGAATCCCATGCCTGAACACATCACTGGTCGCATCGAAAAAGATTCTATGGGGGAGCGACACCTTCCCGCTGATGCCTACTATGGGATTCAAACCTTACGGGCCGTGGAAAATTTCCCGATTAGTGGCCTCAAGCCCTTACCCACCTATATAGATGCCTGTGTGCTGATTAAAAAAGCTACGGCGATCGCCAATGCGAACTTGGGCTGTATCACCCCAGAACTGAGTCAAGCCATTGTGCAAGCTGCGGATGAAGTCCTCGCAGGGAAGTTGCGCGATCAGTTTGTAGTGGATGTGTACCAGGCAGGGGCAGGTACCTCCCATCATATGAATGTGAACGAAGTCCTGGCTAATCGAGCTTTGGAACTCCTGGGGGATCAGAAAGGAAACTACCAGCGAGTGAGTCCTAACGATCATGTCAACTATGGTCAATCTACCAATGATGTTATCCCTACGGCGATTCGGATTGGTAGCTTACTGGCCTTAGATCGAACCCTCTATCCAGCTTTGGAACTAGCGATCGCCACCCTCGACACAAAAGCCGAAGAATTCCAAGACATCATTCGTTCTGGTCGAACTCACCTCCAAGATGCTGTTCCCGTGCGTTTGGGCGATACCTTTCGGGCTTGGTCACAGATTATTACGGATCACCGCGATCGCCTGACCACCGCCGCCAAGGATCTGACGTTTTTAGGATTAGGGGGAAGTGCCGCAGGCACCGGACTGAATACCCATCCCCAGTATCGTCAACAGGTGGCGCAAGTTCTAGGAGAGTTAGTCAACCATCCCCTGCAACCTGCCCCCCACTTAATGGCAGCCATGCAAAGCATGGCTCCCTTCGTGAACGTATCGGGGGCTTTGCGTAACTTAGCCCAAGATTGCGTCAAAATTTCCCACGATTTACGCTTAATGGATTCTGGCCCCAAGACAGGATTTAAGGAAATTCAACTCCCCCCCGTCCAGCCCGGATCGTCGATTATGCCTGGTAAATACAACCCCGTCATGGCAGAAATGACCTCCATGGTCTGCTTCCAAGTCATGGGCTACGATGCGGCGATCGCCCTTGCGGCCCAAGCGGGTCAGTTAGAACTAAACGTCATGATGCCCCTGATTGCCTACGACCTGATCCACAGCATTGAAATCTTAGGCAACACCCTAGCATCCCTGACGAAACGGGGAATTCAAGGCATTACTGCTAACCGCGATCGCTGCCTGAACTATGCAGAAGGAAGCTTAGCCCTAGTCACTGCCCTTAACACCCACATCGGTTATCTGAATGCCGCAGCGGTTGCCAAGGAGTCCCTAGAAACCGGCAAATCGCTTCGCCAGATTGTGCTAGACCGTCAGTTAATGAGTGAAGCAGCGCTAGCTGAAGTATTAGACCTAGAAACCATGAGCCAATTACCCCAAGACAAGTAGGCGCACCCCTAGTCTTGCAAGCGTCTCCCCCTCCCCGAAGCGTTTTGCGAGGGGGAGGAGGGAGGTTCCTTTGATCTTCCTTACTTTTGTTCTCCTTACTTCTGCCTCAGTACTTATTCGGAAAATCTGCATCTTTGCTTGGAATTGCTCAGCGATCTCAGCGATCGCCCTGCAATAATCTTCATCCGTAAGCAAAGAAACTCAAGCAAATATCCGGATTCAATCCAAGTCAGGGTGTAATCCTGACATAGGTAGCACATCCTAATGATCTTAAAGTAACGGTAGCTGCAGTACCGTCATCGCTAGTGCATTAGAACAGCTTCTGACCTTTACAGAAATGGCTTAAGAAAATCATGAACGGTCGTTGGCTAAGAAGAGTCGAGTATGTATCCGTCTTTGCAGCAGTTGTAGGGTCAATTGTCTCTGCAGTCTCTCGGCAGATGATCTTTGCTTCAGCTCCCTTGTCTTTGTCGCTGTTTTTGAATCTGATTAATCGGCGTGAAAACGCTCAGATCGTTGAGCGGACTCGCATGGATATGAAGCAGTTGAACAAGGAGCGCTTTGAATTAGATCAAAAAATTCTGCAGGATATTGAAACTCTCAACCAAAGATTACTGGCCTTGCCTACCACTCCGGAGCAATTAACCCTAGCGCCTGTTCAGGAAGCATTTGAAGCCGTTCGCCTGGAGATCGATCATCGTCTTGCCCCCCTAGAAGCTCAGGCATTGAATCAGCCTAGCCAAGTAGAGATCTCTCACCTGCAAGAAGAACTGAGAACGACAGTGACTCGGTTTGAAGAAGCAAACTCCACGTTCAAACAAGAACTTAAACCTCTTGTGACGATTGTTAAGCATCTTTACCAGCGGCAAAATGAGCTAGAACAAGACATTGTTCAGGTCATGCGAGCTGAAATGCAAACTCAATTTGCCCAACTGGCCTATGTGTTAAACCAGCAGAATCAGCAGTCTCATCTCTTATCTCCAGGTTTTGATCCTGCCCCCTTGAAGCATGAAGTTGAGGAACTCAAGGAAGCCATTATCCGTTTAGAACAAAAGTCTAACAATGCTTCCCTCAAGCAAGATTTAACGATTCTTGTCAGTGCGGTTAAGCAGCTTTATGATCGCCAGAGAATTATAGAGCAATCTGGACTGTCGATTACGAATGGACACAATCATGGTTGAAGAAGAATTTTGGATTTTGGATGCTTCGGCTTCGCTCAGCACAGGTTTTGGATTTTGGATTGAACCTTTGTAGGGGCAATCCCCCCGTGGTTGCCCTCTTGAGCTGATAGTCTGGTGACAGAACTGGAAGCACGTAGCACGTCATGGTAAGAGCACTTTGGAGTGTTTGTTTAGTTGGGGTTTGGCTATTCTGGAGCGGTATGGCTCAGGCAGGGGCCCTTGCCGATCGCTTGGCTGCATTTCCCCAATGGCAGAACAAACCAACGGTTGAGGTGGCAACGGGCGATTTAATTTATCCTGAGTGGTTAGCGGGCACTTGGGATGTGACGAGCCAGTTGGTAGATTTGGCTGCTCCCTTTGCCCCCGATGTGGTCACGCCGGGATTTGATAGCAATCGCCAGTATTTGAATCAACCTGTTACATTTCAGGTGCGTTTTACAAGGGCATCTCTCGCTCCAACTCCCACAATTGCCGCTAAGTCTTTAACCCCCTCTACCCCGGTCATAGCGGATCGAGCTTTCAATGGCTTGAACTTGGCGATCGCCTACTTTGGCAAGCGAACGGTTTTATCCGTCAAGGTTGATCCCACTTCACCCAATCGTCAAATTACGACCCTACGTGGCGATCGCCGTCTTGTTTCAGTGATTACGGGTCGGGCGACCGAATCCCCAACACCTGACCAATTCATCACTACCGAGCTATTTAAGCAAGTATTCCGGGGTGCGCCTCAACTGTATTTCAACCAGGTGGAAACAACAACTGCCTATGAGTTCCATCCATCTGACCCTACCCCCATTCGAGCTGACCAAGTGACGGCAGTTTATCTATCACCGCAAGATGCCAATTACTTTAAAACGGGAGATCGCCCCGTTGCACTCTATCGTTATCA
>JAYKHH010000081.1:0-3014 GCA_035285265.1 Leptolyngbyaceae cyanobacterium
CTAAAGACCTTGGAGAGTCGAAAATTTCCTCAGAACTTTAGACTAAGACCTCTGGTTGAAAGCGAATGTTGGCTTGCTTCATGCGCTTGAGTGCTTCTCCCAGGCGATCGCAGTCGGCAATTAAGCTAATTCGCACATAGCCTTCTCCACCGCTGCCAAAGGCATTGCCAGGGGTGACGACAACCCCGGTTTTTTGCAGGAGATCGAGGGCAAAATCCGTCGATCCGGTATCGGGGGGGCAGGGTACCCAGAGGTACATGGTGGCGCGGGTCTTGGGTACTGTCCAACCCAGTTCACCCAAACCTTGGATTAGGAAATCTCGACGGGTGCGATAGCGGACCTGGACTTCATTCAGGTATACGTCTGGGAGTTGTAGCGCCGTTTCAGCAGCGCACTGGAGCGCTGAAAAAATCCCGTAGTCCAGATTGGTTTTGAGGGTGCGTAACCCCTGGATGATGTGACGGTTTCCCACCACAAAGCCCACCCGCCAACCGGCCATATTGTAGGTTTTAGACAGGGTATGGAATTCTACCCCAATCTCCTTCGCCCCTGGAATTTCTAGCAAACTGGTGGGTTGGTAGCCATCAAACGCTAGCTCGGCATAACACAGGTCATGTACCAAGAGAATCTCGTACTTGCGGGCAAAGGCAACTACGTCCTCAAAGAACTCACGGGGAGCCGTGGCTGCGGTCGGGTTGCTGGGATAGTTGAAGTAGAGAATTTTGGCCTGTTCTGCGACGGCATCAGGAATCGCGCCTAAATCAATCACCCAGTCATTTTCTGGTTTGAGGATCAGACTATGAATTTTGCCCCCTGCAATTAATGGCCCCCGGAAGTGGGCTGGATAGGCAGGACTGGGGACTAGGACTAAGTCCCCAGGGTTAATGTAGGCGATCGCTAAGTGGGTCAATCCTTCCTTCGACCCCAGCAAGGGCAACGCTTCCCCGTCGGGATCGAGGGTCACCCCGTAGCGACGGTGATACCAATCGGTAATCGCCCGCCGAAAACTGGCAGTCCCTTCAAAGGGAGGATAGCCGTGGTTAGCAGAATTTTGTAGGGCGGCGATCGCGGCGTCTACTACAGGCTGAGGGGTTGCACCATCAGGATTACCCATGCCCAAGTCAATCAGATCAAGCCCCTGCTCACGGGCACGGGCTTTGAGTTCATCTAAACGGGCAAATACGTAGGGGGGCAGCACTCGCAGGCGCTCGGCTGGGCTAATCCAATCTAAATTCATCGTTGCAACTCCTTTTCTTCTCCTCGCACACTGGGGCTAGAAGCCTTTGTAGAAACCATGGCTGCCATCAACTGGGCCGGATCAACCTTGAAGGGCAACCGATGGATATCGGAGCCTACCGCACAGGCGACCTCCGCTGCTTGCTGGAGGTCAGCAATGGAGATATTCCCTAGACCTAGATCTGCCAAACTGCACGGCAGACCGAGTTCAGCGTAGAACTTCAACAATTGCTGACGCGCGGTCGCGGCTAGGAGGTTGCCTGGAATCATTTCCTCAAGGCGCAACTGCACCAGGATGCCATAGGCTACTTTTTCGCCATGCAAAGTACCATGACTGGCTAGCAGGTGGGTTAAGCCATTATGCACTGCATGGGCCGCAACCGTGCGACATTGGGCACCGCCCAACCCGCCAATCACCCCTGCGAGTAACACCGTGGCATCGACTACTTCCCGCCAGATTTCACTCCCCGGTTCTTGAAGGGCGGCAGCCGATTTTTGGAAAAGGATATCCCGCAATACCCTTGCCTGCTGAACGGCGGCAATCATCAGGGTTTGTTCAGAGTGACCGCTACTGACCGAAGCCTCATACCACTTGGCGATCGCATCCCCAATGCCTGCTACCAATGTCCGGGTAGGGGCCGTTTGAATTAAGCCGTAGTCCAAAATCAGCAGGTTGGGACAATGGGCTAAGCTGACATCGTAGAGAAATGCGCCTTGGTCGGAATAAATATTAGAAAGGGCCGTCCAAGCGGCACAGGTTGCCCCAGAGGTGGGAATGGTGACGATGGGAAGCTGGCATTGATAAGCTAACAACTTGGCCGCATCCAGGGCTTTACCGCCCCCGACTCCAATAATCAAGTCTGCTTGATGGGCGGCCACGGCCTGATGCAGGGTAGCTAAGCTGGCTTCACTACAATCCCGACCATAGGCTGCTTGAGCCACCTGTAGAGTTTGTTGGCTGAGTACGGGGTGTAGGAAAGGTTCGATCGTAGCCAGGGTGTGGGTGCCCCCCACCATTAAAGGTCGGCTCCCGAAGCGAGCGATCGCAGTTCCTGATTGAGCAAGGGCTGACTCTCCCCGTACCACCTGGCCTGGGGCGATCGTCAGAGAAACAAATGAAGTAGTAGCTTGACTGGTCATAGCAGGCTCACCCCCTGAATCTTAGGGAAGCTCAGATCGGGCATCTGGGTATCGTTGGGAATACTCTGTACTTTAAAATATACCCGTAGATAATAGATGACTTAGGATGCAAGATTTGAGGTAAGGACAACTTTACTACGATTTGATCGATTATGCCCACTGGATCACCACCACAGCTTGCTCTGGGAATAGATTCTAGGGCTTAGACATCAGCTCATGCCCTAGCTCATATCAAAGGTTGTTGCTGAGTAATGCAGTGAAAGGCTCCACCCCCCAGGAGGATCGCCTTAGCTGAAAGTCCTAGGGTGCGACGAGTGGGGAAACAGGAGGCGATCGCTGCCACTGCCTCTTCATCGTAGGGAGAACCATAGGTGGGCACCACTACCGTCCGGTTCCCAATATAAAAATTGAGGTAACTTGCAGGCATCACCTCGCCCTCTGGGTCTAGAATTTTGCCAGGGGAAGGCACCCGCACCATCTGCAAGCGACGACCCTGGGTATCGGTAAAGGTAGCCAAAGTCTCAGCAATTTGCTTGAGCGTGTCTCGATGGGGATCGTCAGAGTCGCAAGGTTCCATATAAGCCACAACGCCTGGAGCCACAAACCGTGCCAGGGTATCAATATGCCCATCCGTGTGA
>JAYKHH010000082.1:0-7437 GCA_035285265.1 Leptolyngbyaceae cyanobacterium
AAGTCTCGTCCAATTAGTACATATTCACCTTGAAGCCACCCCATAACAGGTACGGTTAGATAGAAGTGTTTGTCATCTAAGACTATTCCCACATAGTAGGGAAGCATTCTCACTTCCGTTACACCTAGTATGGGTTGAGTACCGCCCTTCAGTTGAGCATTTACCTGATTGAGTAGTTTAATCGGAACAGTAGTAAAGTCAGCCCCAGTATCGAGAAGGGCTTTGCAAGGAATTACATCGTGAGGATTTTTACCAGGAGTTCTAAGCTTGATATCAATCACAGGAGCTAGCGATCCCCCTGGGAAAAACACGGTGTAATTATAGGTATCCACTAATTTTCAGGCACAAGAAGAGTATATTGAATTCCATAACATGTACTGTGGCTCTTCTTCAAGAACTTTTTTGACAAATAAAGGTCTTGGCCCTGTGTGCTCATAAGCTCTCAATACCAAAGCTTCTTCGTCTGTATCACAGTCAAGTACTTTCCCGTCTTCAAACAGCACATACATTCCTGGGTATTTTTCTAAAAGCTCAGGCTTGTGTTGGGTAAAGAGTATTTCCTGCTTTTCCATGTAATCTAAGACTTCCGGGTCTGGGTATTCTATTGCATGATGAGATTTACTCCTTATCTCATCTGTTATTAGTAAATTCTGAGAGGACAGTCTTTTTACGATATGTTCAAAATAGGGAAAAGCTTCAGAGTATTTATCACTACTTAAGATGGAGGATATTACATCCTTCATTTCCTGAATACCCTGAACTGCTGTGGTGACAGGAGTTATGGATGGCTCACCTAATTGTTTCCATTTAACTAATAAATCATCTAGAAGAAGTATGTTTTCGGCAATAATTGCGTAAGTAATTAAACGCAAGAAGAAATCTAAATCTCGCACGAAGACAGCAAGTATGGATTCGCTTTGTTCATTGCTCACTGGAGCTATTATTTCGGGCCGTTTTTGAATTAATCGAGCTACTGCCTCTTTGATTATTTCCTCTTGATGGGTAGTCAGAGCCGCTGCAGTCTCAGTACGAAGTAGGCCAGACTTAACGTAACTACTAAGTTTAGCAATTTCATCAACCTGAAAATAGCCCGTCTTGGCATTTGCCTTCTCTACATACTCAGATATGTCGAACATAAGCACCTATCCTGACTAGCTAATTCCTGTTGTGCAAGTGTTGACTAATCTAAACTATAGCAATCCTAAACTTCGGTCGTGAACAGATTTTGCCAATCTTGCCTTGCCATATGCAATTCAGAGAGACTTTGTTTACAAGTGGATCTGACTAGTTCCTGCGCGCGATCGCCCCGTGAGGTTTCGTTAGTATTTGTTCACCATTGCCCGGAAGGGCCAAGCATTCAGAGGTCAATTGTGGGTGGGATATTTGACATTTTTGGCTGAATGCTTGGCCCCTACAGGTTATGTATGGGAACTAGACTTTGAACTTTTCGGTAATCCGTTTCATCGCTTCTTCTACATTGGCGCGGCTATTGAACGCCGAGATACGGAAATAACCTTCACCTGCTGCCCCAAAGCCTGAACCCGGTGTGCCAACGACGTTACAAGTTTGCAGCAACTTATCGAAGAAATCCCAACTCGATAAGCCATTGGGGGTTTTCACCCACACGTAGGGAGCGTTAATGCCCCCATACACTGCCAGTCCCGCTGCTGTGAGTTGTTCGCGGATAATTTGGGCATTTTCCATGTAGAAGCTGACCAACGCTTTGGTTTGAGCTTGACCCGCTTCCGAGTAAACCGCTTCTGCACCCCGCTGAACGATATAGGAAACGCCATTGAACTTGGTGGATTGGCGACGATTCCACAATTTCCATAGTTCCACATCCGACCCATCGGAGGCTTTCCCTGTCAGGGTTTTGGGGACCACGGTAAGAGCGCAACGAGTTCCGGTAAAGCCTGCATTTTTGGAGAACGACCGGAATTCGATCGCACAATCCCGTGCCCCTTCAATTTCATAGATCGAGTGGGGGATGCTGGGGTCGGTGATAAAGGCTTCGTAGGCTGCATCAAAGAAAATGATCGAGCCGTTGGCTTTGGCGTAGTTAACCCAAGCTTGCAAATGTTCCCTGGTAGCAGTGGCTCCCGTGGGGTTGTTGGGGAAACACAGATAAATCAAATCCACTTTTTCCGTGGGGATCTGAGCTGTGAAATTGTTTTCAGCGGTGACGGGGAGATAGACTAAACCGCCATACTCCCCTTGATCGTTGGCGGGGCCAGTGTGCCCTGCCATCACATTCGTATCCACATAAACGGGATACACCGGATCCGTCACGGCAATGGTGTTATCGTCGCCCAAGATATCGAGGATGTTGCCGTTATCGCACTTGGAGCCATCGGAGATAAAGATTTCTGAGGCATCAATGTTGCAACCCCGTGCTTGGAAGTCATGGGCCGCAATTTTTTCCCGGAGCCATGCATAGCCTTGTTCGGGGCCATAACCTTTGAAGAGGGTGCGATCGCCCATATCATTCACCGCTTGGATCATGGCCGTGCGGCAGGCTTCAGGCAGGGGTTCGGTGACATCGCCAATCCCCAGACGAATAATCGGAGCCGTGGGGTTCGCTTCAGCGAAGACATTCACCCGTCGAGCAATTTCAGGAAAGAGGTAGCCCGCTTTCAGTTTGAGGTAGTTATCGTTGATGGTTGCCATTATTGCAGCGTATTAAGCACTATAGACCAGCTTAGAGGATGTCTGAAAAGATGGACATCCTCAAATCCCATCGGAAGTGTGTTGACAATGTATATACAAAGTAACTAGATTAGGTTATGTATCTCAGCGATCGCGGCTTTAGAAGCTGTTTGAAACGTCTCTAACCCCCTGCATCTGCCCCCCTAGCCCCCCAATTCTGGGGGGGATCGGATTCCAAGTCCCCCAGAATTGGGGGATTTAGGGGGCTAGGGGGGCTATCGGAATGCAGATCAGGACTTCTCAAACAGGTTCTTAGATAGAGTCCCAGAGAGAGCAATAGCATTGATTCCGAAGGGGGAACAGTCATGCAATCGTCAGCATTTGATCAGTCAGCGAACCAAACTCGCGATGTAACTATCAATATCCGAGTCAAGCAAAATCAACGGGATCTCATTGATCACGCGGCGGAAGTGCAGGGGAAAAGCCGTTCAGAGTTTATGCTGGAGGCGGCTTATCAAAAAGCCCAGGAGGTGATTTTAGATCAGCGCTTTTTTGGACTCGATGAACAGAGGTTTCAACAATTTGTAGCCCTACTGGATGCATCACCCGTCAAAAATGACAAGTTGCAAACCCTACTCACAACTCAAGCACCGTGGGATTAGAGCAAGGTGAGATCAAGCTACAGCCGCCTGAGAAACTTAGGGTATCCCATGACCTTGAGCACTTCGATTCAGGCAATGCTCAACTCGATCACTGGCTGAAGCATCGTGCCCTTAAGAATGAGTTGGAAGGAGCTTCCCGTACCTACGTGCTCTGTCAGAATCAGACGGTGATTGCCTACTACTGTCTTGCCAATGGCGCGATCGCTCAAACGATTGCTATAGGTCGAGTTCGACGGAATATGCCCGATCCAATTCCGGTGATGATCCTTGGACGATTGGCGGTAGATCAGCAGTGGCAAAGCAGAGGCATTGGGCGATCGCTGTTACGAGATGCCATACTTCGCACCCTCAATGCTGCGGAGATTGCGGGCATCCGCGCCATTTTGGTACAAGCAATTTCGGAAGAGGCAAAGCAGTTTTATGAAAAGCATGGGTTTGCTGCTTCCCTCCTGGATCCGATGATTCTAATGGTGAAAGTTAGTGATGCCAGGGCTGCTTTGGGTGTGTGAATGGAGGGGGCGATCGCTATCGTCAGCAATGAAAAGGGTCAACTTTCATCGCAAGAACTGTAGCCAGATCTCAGATTGGCACGAATTTCTGCCATCGCAGTTTCTCCATCCATGACTGCACCTCGCTGAGAGGCTTCCCAGCCAACATGCGCTGCTTGCTGAAGTTCTGATAGTCGCTCTTGATAGAGGTCTTCTTGCAGCTCCAGGAGTTTTATGCCTGCGAGAATAACTTTAACCGCGCTCTGACAGGTGCCGCTTGTGAGTTGGGATTGATGCGAGCCGATTAGCCTTATTATTTTATCCACATTTTATCTGTTTCGCGAAAATATACAAGAACTCTAGCAATAACCTAAAGATCTTTAAGCTATCTTTTCTTGATAGGGTTACCCTTCCCCGCTTCTTCATCTATGAGAGACTTCAATGCCTGTATTTGAGTTACAAGAATCTCTTCCGGAAGCAGTTTATTGTCTGCAACTAATTGAGACCAGGTTCCTTTGCAAAAGTCTAAAGTTCCATAAAATTTAAAAACTCTTCAAACTCCTTCTCGCTTAAGGCACGAGACATCTCTACCATAAGACGTTCATAAGCAGTTTTCCGTATATACATATTGTTGAACAAGCCAGGAGAGAAAATATTGGTATGTACTTCTCCTCGCTTAGCTTCTTGTATAAGTAAATTAAGCTTGGCTTCAAATGCTATAACTATTGCTTTAATCTGAACAATATTGCTATCAATCTCTAGTTTCAGCATTTTTCGCACAGCTTGCTTTTGGTTTCTTTCATTTCGGAAAGTCCAGAATGCTGTAGCTAAAAAGCCTGCAAACGCCCCAAATGCTGATCCACCAATAGAAGGGTAGTTTATAATAAAATCTCTCAAATCTGCCATACGAATAATCAAGTCTTTCTACTCATTAGTTCATCTCTATTGTGAGAACGTTTACCTAAAAACAACACCGCGATAGATTTCTGCGATTGGTAATTCAATTCCAACTGACTCCAAAAGAATCGATTGTCCCAAGTCGTTGAAATCACCCAGTAACCAACCTTGAGCTTGCTTGCTATAGCGTTCCACAAATAATTCGTCCTGTTCAACCAACAAATATTCGCGAAAACTGGGAATAGAACGGTACATCCGAAACTTACTTTCGCGATCGTAATCTGCTGTGGAAGGAGATAACACTTCCACAATTAAGATAGGATTTACCACTTCATCTAGGCGATCGCCATTCAGTTGCGGTTCGCCGTTAAAGATCATCACATCTGGATAGAGATCGCGTTGATACTCAGGAATCCAGAGGCGTAAGTCGCTATTAATTGGCTCGAATGGAGTATCGCGCAGAAGAAATTTAAGAAAGGCAAAAATATTGCCACTGATCCGGCTGTGGTTTAGCGATCCTCCGGACATCGGTACAATTTCTCCATCGCGGTATTCACTACGTCCTTCTGCTTTTTCTTCGATTGCGCGGTATTCATCTAAACTGTAGCGGCGCTCGACGGTGGCAATCATAGGCTGGAACCAATCGCGTTGGCTGCTGAGCAACACAACTATTTTGCCATGGAAATCCCTGATCTGACAGGCATTGAATCAACGGAATTCCTTTCAGGATAAGGGCGATCGCTGCATGGGCACGTCCGACAGCATCATCTCCTGGATCAAACCATAGGCATCATCCCAAGCCTCCGCTACTTCGGGTGTCCAACAATCTCCCATGTGAAGTGCAAAAGTGTCTAGTAAAGCGTCACGAATCATTGGGTAGTATTCTGCAGTGACCCCATAACCGATATGTTTGACACCCAACTCCCGTAAAACCTGGGCAACCGCTTCAGGACGCCGTAAATTTTCCACCATTAGTTCTAGAGTTCGGGCAAATTTTTGTTGTTGAACTACAATATCTGTATTTATAAACAGGGGTCTTACTTGAGGATAATTCCGAAATAAAGTTTCATAGAAGGTAGCAGAAACCTCTGAAATTTCATCTTTGATGAAATCAAAACTCTGCTCCAAAGCACTTACCTTGAAGCGAAATAATTTTTGTTGACAGCGATCAATATAGGTTCGCAAAACTCGATCTTGGGGATTTTGGATTAGGCATTCCTGAAAAAGGGATTCTGCCTTCTCAAAAGCATAGAGTTGATAGTGAGCAATCGCTTGCTCAAAGAGAGGTTGAGTAGCAATTTTTCGTTGCTTTAGGTCAGGGGGATCTGCATCAAAGACTTCATAGATGGTGATGGGTTGAGACTTTCCCCTCACTTTAACTTGTTCCAAAATGCGAATGGCGTAGGCTTCAGGATTAGAGAGTTTCTGGTGAGTTTGCTGGGTAATCAAAAGAGGAACACGGTAAATCTTGGTCAGACTTTCTACCCTTGCAGCAACATTCACAGTGTCACTGATCACCGTGTTTTCCATCCGATTGGCTTCACCTACAGTTCCAATCATCAAATTGCCTGTATTAATGCCAATGCCAATTTCAATTTCCCTCAGCCCTTGTTTTTGCCGTTCTTGGTTAAAGGTTTGAAGACGGCGTAAAATACTCAACCCAGCTTGAATAGCATCATCTGCCTTGTCGCTGAACAGAGCCATGATCGCGTCGCCAATATATTTGTCAATGAAACCATTATGTTCGCGAATGGCAGGACTCATGCGACTAAAATAATCGTTGATAAACTGAAAGCTTTCCTCAGGAGTCATAACTTCACTCATAGTGGTGAAGTTGCGGATATCACTGAAGAGAACAGATAGTTCCTGCTGTACTTGGTCACCCAGACGCAGATCAACAAAGTTCTTTCTGTTCAGAAACCCAAGAAACTCTTTAGGAACAAACTTTTCGAGGGCTTGGTTAAAGGCACGGGTCTGTTCAAGAGCTTCTTGTAATTGTTGAGTCATCTGGTGGAAAGATTCAGTAAGAACTTGAATCTCATCCCCTTGAAATCGAAGTGCTTCAGACGTGGGTAGGGAGAGATGAGGTTGCTGTTGGGTAATGATTGCTTGGCATTTCTCGACGATGGGTTGGAGGCGACGATTGAGTTGCTGAACAAAGACGAAAACAACTATCGCCAAGATAATTCCCGCCCCTAAGGCACTACCCACAGTGATAATCAAAACAGGTTGGAGCAGCAGGGTCCGGGGAACAACCGCAACCATGAGCCAATCTGTTCCTTGAACTTTTTGAGAGACCCAATAGTTTTGCTGAATTTGGAAGAAATTATGACCGTGGGCTTTGAACTGCTGCCAAAATTCTTTTACTGCAGGAACAACAGCGCAGGTGTCGAGGGCTTCAGCCCTGCTGGGATCGGGGGGGTAGGCTAGAATACGACCTTGTGGGCTGATGACCATAAAGTGGCCCCCACCCGGCAATACCGCTTTATCAATGGCTTTGCTGATGCTGGAGATATTGACATCAATCCCAGTCATTCCAATCAAGCGATTCTGGCGATCGCGGATTGGAGTAAGGTAGGTAGTCATGGTAACCACATGCCACCGATAGGGTTCCATCCAGAGGCTTTTGCCACTGTTAGCAATCAGGGTGTAGTAATCTTGCTGGGGGTAGCTGTCATCTTGAAATAGTTCCGCAAAACGACTGTCTTGATGGGGGGGAGAGAGGAGTTTACCGACTTGTCCTG
>JAYKHH010000083.1:0-4248 GCA_035285265.1 Leptolyngbyaceae cyanobacterium
CATTATTGTCCTGGCCGTGGTCGCTAGCTTGGCCAAAACGGGTGAGATTGATGTTGCCAATGTCATCTATCTGATTGTGAGTGCCACTGCATTTTTATTGGGTTCTATTTTGCTGGGAGGGATATTCAACAAAAGCTTTGTCAAGGTAGTAGAGACCCTCAAAACCCGTGGCAATATCGTCATTCCAGCCTTTATCTTTGCCTTTTTTATGGCATTCCTAGGCAATGCTATTCATCTCGAAGCGATTTTGGGTGCCTTTGCTGCTGGCTTAGTTTTGGATGAAACCGATGCCCGAAATGAGTTGGATGAGTTGGTGAAGCCAATCTCCGACCTGCTGGTGCCGATCTTCTTTGTAACGGTAGGAGCGCGGGCAGATCTAGGGGTCTTGAACCCAACAGTGCCAGACAATCGAGCGGGACTTTTAATTGCCGCATTTTTAATTGTGGTGGCCATTTTAGGCAAGCTGGTGACGGGTTGGGTCGTATTTGGTCAGCCTGGAATTAATCGACTGGCAATTGGGGTGGGTATGATTCCCAGGGGTGAAGTCGGGCTGGTGTTTGCCGGAATCGGTTCCGCCAGCGGCATCCTAGATAAGCCGTTAGAGGTTTCGATTATCATCATGGTGATTCTGACCACTTTTCTGGCCCCTCCCTTTCTGCGGATCGCCTTTGGTGAACCTGTAGAACCCCCAAGCACAGGAGAATCAGTCAGCGAGGAATCTGTTTTAGCGGTTGAAACGCAAACCATTGGTTGAGTTGGATGGGGCGATCGCCATCGGTTCTGTTTCCTAAGTCAACGTTAGTTCGATGAAAGGGCTTTTAGGAAGTTTTCGCGGATCGAAAACTTCCTAAAAGCCCTATTTTGCGTGAGCGACAGCGTAACGCAAAATAGGGCTATCGAATTCACGCCGCTTTAGAGGATCAACAAGGTCGATGGAAAGTTATCGGTGGAAGGAAAGCGATCGCCCTCTTCAGGTTATCGATGACACAATCCTTGAAGACGAGCAGTGGGAAAATGACATGGCAGAGCACCCTTAAAGGTGACACTGTATTGCCTATTGTTATCGGGAACCCAATCAAGAGCCAAGATGAGTACACCCAGAATATTCAACAGTTCCAAATTTTTTCAGCCGACGGATGGGGAGCCGATTCGTTCTGTTGTTACGGAATCCCAGGAATCTGTAGTTGTAGCTTGGTACATCAAACCAGGGCAGACAATCCCCGCACACATCCATCCTAACGGGCAAGATACCTGGACAATTTTAAGCGGAGCAGGAGAATATTTTCTGGATCAAGCGGGGACTACGAAGCCGATCAGGGTGGGGGATGTAGTAGTTGCCCATACCGGATGTGTGCATGGAGTCTTCAATAACGGTGATGAGCCATTGATTTTTATTTCAGTTGTGTCGCCTGCTAATGCGGGGTATCATCTGGTCTCGTTAGAAGATTCTTTGTCCTGAGCCAGTTATGCTCACCAGATGCTTTAAGACTCGTGCTACCCGCAGTAGATTGTTGGCCTCATCAGATGGGCACTGGTATAGGACAATGTTCCCAGCATCAGGAGTTCTATGTCAGAGTCAGATCAGAAACAGGAAACCCAGAGTTACAACTCCTCATCTAAACGTGCTCAAACTCACCAGGGCTTGTGGAGATTTGTAGCACCTAAGCGACTGACACCCTATGAGTTCATGGCATTGTTTATTGAGTTATTTGGCTTCATCATCTTCCTCTACTCTCTGAAATTGCTGACCGATCAAACCACAGCGATGACTCAGCAAACCCAGGTTATGGCTGAGCAAACCCAACTGCTGCTGAAACAGAACCAAGAGATGTCTACCCAGACGATAGAACAGTCCAAAGCCCTAGAGAGTAGTGCCTATCAGGGTATCATTGACAACCAATTAGAGTTAAATAAAATCTTCTTGGATAATCCTGAATTACGTCCCTTCTTTTTTGATAATCAGGAAATTAGTCCTACCAACCCCAACTACCGGAAAGCCCTAGCTGCGGCTGACTACCAATTAGACTTCTTTGACTTACTGATGAGTCAATCTAAGTTGCTAACCCTGCTGAAGCCGGGAAGCACTGCGTGGGCTGCTTGGCAAGCCTATATGAGAGACACCTTTGAACACAGTCCCATCGTTTGCAAACAATTAACGCAAACTCAACGTTGGTATGCGTCTGATCTATTAAAGTTTGCCAGAGCTAACGGATGTTCTAGTATCTCTGTACCGAATGGGCAGGCGGCTAAGCCGCCAAACTGACCGAGCGATCGCCCGTCGGATCTCTTCTTCTAACCTGAATCCCTTGAAATTTGTGGTTAAGTCAACAATAATGAAAAGAATATGAAAATTCTTGGGTTGACTTCTAACTGCCTGTGAAACCTACTGCCCCAGACATGACCGTACCCAGCCTCCCCCTTGAGGAGTTGGGTTTACCGATTCCTCAGACAGTCACTGATCCAGCAGCACTCGCTGAGCAGGTTACCTCGCAACCAAATTCCCATCCCCGCTGGGCCGGGTTACAAGTCTTTGGCTCGACCTTTGTCACTATCTTTTTAGCAGAGCTAGGAGACAAAACCCAGGTAACCACATTGCTCATGAGTGCCGAGTCGCATTCCCCCTGGGTGGTCTTTGCAGGAGCAGGGGCAGCCCTAGTGACAACCAGTTTGTTAGGAGTTTTGTTAGGGCAATGGATCTCTACCCGAATTGCCCCTAAAACCTTAGAGAGAGCCGCAGGAGTCACCTTGCTGTTGATCTCGGCTTTATTAGTATGGGATATCCTCAAGGGTTGATATGAACTGGCATCTTTTAGGACTGAGTTTTATCACGGTTTTCCTATCCGAATTGGGAGACAAGAGCCAAGTGGCAGCGATCGCCCTCGGTTCCACCTCCTCTTCCCCCCGTGCTGTTTTCTTGGGAACTGCGGCAGCGCTCCTACTCGCCAGTCTGATCGGAGTATTAGTGGGGCAAGAAGCCGCAGAATTTTTGCCGACACGACTGGTGAAAGCGATCGCAGCCTTAGGATTTGCGATCATGGCAATTCGACTGTTATGGCCTCACTCGGAGGAGTAGGGGGCAGGTGTCAGGTGTCGGGTGTCAGGTTTCAGGTGCCAGAGGGGAATTTTGGATGGAGATCTCTGTAGGGGCGCAGCATCCGGTAACAGCCTTAACCTCTGAACCAAAAGACTTGTCCGGATGCTACGCCCTCTCCAAATGCTGCTCAGGGAATTGTGAGCACCGTTTGGATAGAACCCTAGAATAGGGAATAGATTTTGGAAAAACCCCGTGAGGTTCTATGGCTAATCTACTGACTTCCTTGATTTTGGCTGCATGGGTCAGTGCGATCGCAATCCTATCTGTTCAAAATGCGGCCCCTGTTTCCTTAAAGTTTCTAGTTTGGCAATCGATTCAGATGCCTGTTGGGGTGGCCTTAGCCTTTAGTGCTGGAGTTGGAATTTTAGGTATGGCAGTCACTCAACCCCTCTGGGATACGACTAGGCCCCCTCAACCTGAAAATTCAGAGGACGAAGACTTTTAAGCTACCAAGAGCACAAAGATATGGAACGGAGGGTGGGGCTACCTAATATCGATCCAGAGAATTAATAACTACTTCCTCTCTGTATCAGTTATCCTTTTCACAATTACGCTCACGCATTTCAGCGTCGAATTACCAGCCTTGGATCCTTACATTAGGTCTTTACCTAGGGGGGATTTGGGTTGCCTTGGAGTAGATTCCCCATGAAGCAGTCTTTAGGGACAAAACTATTTCTCTATGTCCTAGCAGGGACTTTGGCCGGATTAGGGGGAATGGCTTTCTTTTTCTATCAAGTTCTAGAGAAGCAAGCCAGAAATGACATTCAAGAACATCTCAATACTGAGGTGCGTTTAATTGAAAAACAATTAGCAGAAGCTGAAAGAACGGGGATTAATTTAGCGATCGCCGTCGAAAACCTCAAGGCACAGGGCATCACCAATCCGAAAGCCTATGAAGATCTGGTGTTTGACACCTACCTACAGCGTCCCGATCTGTCTATGGCGGTAGGCTTTGGCCAAACTCCCTACGGGGTTTTGAGCGATCGCCAATGGTACTGGCCTTATTTTTATCAAGACCAGAAAGTTGCAGGACAAGTCGGTAAACTCCTCTCTCCCCCCCATCAAGACAGTCGTTTTGCGGAACTATTTCAAGATGACAGCTACCCCCAGCAAGATTACTACACCCTGATTGCTAACAGTGGCAAAAGCCTCTG
>JAYKHH010000084.1:0-9931 GCA_035285265.1 Leptolyngbyaceae cyanobacterium
GGAGCCTTTGAATTTTGACTCAGCTTTCTGGGTGATTTCTGGCTGAGTTGGGTTATTCAGCGGCACTATGTCCAGAGCTTTCGTCTTTGTTGGTTCGCCAGGGACAGCGAGTAAAGTGGACGGTAAGACAGGTCTGGATGATGACAATGCTACCAAGGTAGGCTTGGTAGTATTCTGTAAGGCTTCTGCAGATTGAGTTTTCTGAGCAGGAGCTTGAGCTTGAGGAACTCGAATCCGTTGATCAACGAAGATCAAGTCTGGGTCGCTAATTCTATTAGTCGCAACCAGAGAAGCAAGAGAAACATTGTACGCTTGAGCAATTTTAGCTAGGGTATCCCCAGACTTAACTCGATGCGTGATGGGAGCTGCAGGCAATACCGCCTGAGCAGGAACAGGCACTTCAGGTTTGATGACCATAGCGACCTGCACCGGATTCAGTTCCTTGGCGTTAGCAACTTCCAGTTTTGGTAAACGAGTGTCTGGAACCAGAATTTCAGGCTGAGAAGCTACAGCATCATCCTTGGAAACTTCTACACGGGAAGCAATTGTTGATTTGGGAGCAAGAATGGGAACTTCTACCGAATCAGACAGCGTGGGTTGTGTAGAAAATTGATAGGCTACCTCCGACTTAGAAAACTCAGGCAAGGTGGAAACCGTACTTGATGAGCTTTCAGGCTCCAGATCAGGGAAAGATGACTTGAAGGTATTGAGTTTAGCCGCACTAGATATGAGTTCGCTTGGTCTCTGTTCGCTTGGCCTCTGCTTTAAGTGGCTGAGAGCAATACCCTGCTTATCTTTCAGAAGGCTCTTAACATCCTGAACTTTAGTCTGAAGGGTTGCACTTGCTTGAGTAGCTACCGGAATTTTTAGAATCTGTCCAATGTGGAGAACAGAATCAACCGTGATGTTGTTAGAACTTGCCAAGGTCAGCGTGTCTACACGGTACAACTGGGCAATGTGCCATAGCGTTTGCCCTTTCTGAACCGCGTGCTCGGTGATAGATGAACTCAAGGGGGGGAAGACCGCAGTTGATGATTCAACTTCCGGGGTAGAAGCAAGAGTTGCAACTTCAAATGCCACAGGCGTGGTAGCAATCGGTGATTCAGTTTCTGTAGCCAGCGGTTCGGCTGCGATCGCACTATCACTTTGACGAGGCACCAGTAGGCTGGATGCACCCATGGAGATTGCTAACCCAATCATTGCGGCAGAGGTACAGGCTCTACGATTGACCTCTGAAGACATTTGTGGCTGCCCTTCTCCTGCCTCATCAAGACTAGGGGAAGAAACAGATTCAACATTCTGCGGAAATGCTCGTTTCAAAGAACGACCTCCTAATAACCAGCGCTTAACTATCCTTAAACCTTTCAAGTCGTAACTTGTCTAAGGTTGTCAATCCCTCTCAAGAGAGATCGAAAAGGGAGAAGGTATACATACCTAGGTAAGGTTACCTTGCTTTTTTAACTTAGACAAGTTTACACGACTTAACAAAAAAAACAATCCTTAAAATTTTGTTGGCAAACTCAAATTCACACCTTTGACTTGAATAAGCTTGAAATTGGGAGACTAGCTCCAAATCAAGTTAATTTCACTCCTACATTCCACCACCACTTCAGAATTTAGTTGCCGATTCCTAGCTCTTGCCCAATCTGCAAAAGGCAATGAGTCACCTTCTGCTATACAGCTCTTAAGAACCGTATTAAACCTTGGGAACAGCATATAGCACCCGTTGTACCACAGATACAGATGAGACTCTATGCTGACTGCCAAAGGAACAACAACCGTAGAATCATCTACGTCATCGGGCCTGAGGTCGTATCCCTGACGTGTTTCGCCGAAGTGATCACGTCCTATCTTGCTTGATACAAGAAGGTTTCAGGCTTTCAGGATGGAATGGCCAAGTCTCCGAAGTTCTGTTGCTGGCATCTGCCCACCCTAGGGTTTTTGCTATAGAAATTTCTTATTGCATAGAGTGGGAATTTGTAGCCTATACAACTGAATAAAGTTTTAGAGAACCAAAATTTGGCTTGGAAAGCCAGAGGTACTTGGGCAAAATGTCTGCTCAACCGCTAAGGCCCTGCAGGATAGCTTTCTGGCTGAGTGGTTTCTATATCTCAATCCCTATATATAGATATATAGATGACTAAACATCCAGCAACTAGTGGTTGGGAGGATACCTGCACCTATCTCTATCCAGCAATCCTCAGGCAGGTCATCTCAAGTCGGAGCATCTTGCCCCTGGAGGGCATCCCGCCTTGAGATTGATAAGCTCACAAGATGGCTATATTCATCCTCTGCCTACCGAGCCTATGCTTACCCATCCTCTATCTAACATGGCGGTTTGCCTATCTTTCAGAGAGATCTTCAGGATGATTGGGGGCACCCCTCAGAAGATTCTTGGCGAGATAATTGAGGACTAGTGCCAATGAACGAACCCTCACTTATCCTTCTTAACTAGGCTGGGTTCAGGAACTAGTAGGCAAACTAATCTCTCCTTCACACACAAACGTTAGATGCTTCACAGTTCCCTAGTTAAATAGCCCAACTGGCGACGGGCTTCAAATAAACCTACAGCAACGCTAACAGAGAGATTCAAGCTGCGAACCTGAGGTTGAGCCATGGGAATCTTAACCGTGGCTGTACAGGCTGCCAGTGTTTCTACGGATAAGCCCGTGGTTTCGCTCCCAAACAGGAGCCAGTCATCCGGTTGAAATTGAAACTCTATATAACTACAACTTCCTGAAGTGCTAAAACCAATCCATCGTCCGTTGCGTTGGTGGTGATAGGTTTTAAAAGCCTCTAGGGAAGCGTGTTCATGCAAGTTGACATAGGGCCAATAGTCTAGCCCAGCTCGTTTTAAATAGCGATCGCTAATCTCAAAACCTAGAGGCCCAACTAGATGCAATTCTGTACCAGTGGCGGCACAGGTGCGGGCAATATTGCCCGTATTGGGTGGAATTTGGGGATGAACTAAGACGACTTGAGGCATGAAAATGGCAGACGATAAAGGTTTAATTGATTAGATTTGTTAATCATTGGTGATACATCTATCTGAAGGAAGATGCAAAATCTCTAAATGTCATTATGCTTTGACCAAAAGCTAGACTCAGCTAGTTGCTTTTCTCCACAAGATAATGTGATTGGGCTCACTGACATCGGGTAATGGGAAGGGTAGAGAATCAGGATCGGTCATTTTAGGGAAGGAACCTATAGCTATCTTCTTGAGTTTGTGAACCTCAGTGCAGGCATCTGACCTGTAAACCAGAGTTGTTGGGAATTAAGCCGAAAAATCCTTGAAACCCAATCCTGGCAAGCATCTCGGCAATTCTTGACTAAAATCCTTAAAACTCAGTCTGGAAGAGCATTTCAGCAATTTCGGTCGTTATATCCCAACAAGTCTACCGTTCTAGGTAAGATTTCTGAGTGGGCTGACTATTGGTTTTGCCAGAGATTGGGGTTACGAGCCTAAGCTACTAGAGGATGGCAAGATTCATCTTTCAAAACCAGCTCTTGCTCTAAAGTTGTCTGAATCGCTTGCATGACAACAGATTGCGGATTGAGTCCTTGGTCACATTGCTGGAGCCACCGCTGCGCCTCATTCCCTTCTCTTAAGATTTTCCTCAGGGGTGAGAGAAAGCAACTAAAACCCTTTTGTTTCGCCACGATCACTGCGGTTTGGTAGAGTTCTTCAATCCAATCGCGGGCAACAATCTTTCTACCATCTTGCCAGTGGATTAGTTCTGCATCCAGACTGTGATGGGCGGCAGCAGTTTCATTGGCATCGGTGAGGGCAAGTAAATCTTGGGCACGAGTGGCAGCCGGTAAGTGGCTCATGACGAAGGGATCCAACTCAGGATCTTGGATGAGTTGCTGGAGGCGTGCCTCTAAGAGGGCCGAAATCGCTAATAGAGCGACTGGATCGCTGACTAAATCGCAAATTCTCAGTTCCAAACGGTTGAGATTGTAGGGACGGCGATCGCCATTCGGTCGAACCGAAGACCAAAGATGGCGTACATTCTGCATGGTACCTGCAGCCAATTGGGCTTCGTTCCACTCAATAAAGTGAGCATGGCTTTCAAATAAGGGCACATGGGCGGGGGTTTTGGGAAAGACAGCCCAGCGGGTGGAGTGGTAGCCTGTAATTTCTCCATCTACAAACGGAGAGGAAGCGCTTAAGGCCAAATAAAGCGGAGCTTCCAAGCGAATTAAGCGACAAGCCCGCATCAATAATTCGGGGTCACTAATCCCAATATTGATGTGAACACTAGCGGTGACCACTTTAGTTCCATAGGTTTGCTCAATATAGGTATGGTAAGGATTGGCTGGGTCAGAGCGATGAAATTGGCGACTGCCCCCTAAAGATAAGGTGCTCCCTGGAATAATGGTGTAGTCCCCTAATCCTTGGAGATATTTGCGGAGCCGTTGCCGGGGTTGCAGCAATTCACAGAGTAGGCGCTCATAGCGACATAAAGGAGCAGTGGTATATTCCACATTGCGACTATCTGGCTCTCGAACAAATCCCTCTAGGTCTGCCACAATTTTGTCAGAGAAGCCGATAATGTCACCCTGAGGGGTGCCTGTGTACATCTCAATTTCAAAGCCTTTAGACAGCAGCACCTTTTTTCCCTCAACTGTTGAGTAGTTCCCGCCATGGCAGTCCCAGTGGTCATCAGTGTCCTGCTTGGACCCTCAACCCACCATCAAAATCGGATTGCCATCTCTAGTATCGAAGAAATCCGGAACCGTGATGAACCCAATTGACCTTGCCTTTGCTCCTGCTTTAGAACAAGCAGCGCTGATCAGCACCCAGCAAGTTTCCCCCCTTGAGTTGGTGGAACTTTACTTGGAGCGCATCCAACGATTAGATTCTCATTTAAATAGTTACTTTACTGTGATCGCAGACCGTGCCCTGGCAGACGCCAAGGCCAAGACCGAGTTCCTAACCCAAGCTCTCGACCCATCTGAGTTGCCACCATTTTTTGGAGTCCCTATTTCCATCAAGGATTTGAATTCGGTCGAGGGGGTGCGCTGCACCTACGGGAACCAAGCTTTGCTCAACCATGTGGCGACCTATGATGACGGAGTAGTTGCCCGTATTAAGCAAGCAGGCTTTATTATTCTCGGCAAAACGGCCACGTCCGAATTCGGCTCTTTTCCCTACACCGAGACTGAAATATTTCCGCCTGCCCGGAATCCCTGGAACTTGGACTATACGCCGGGGGGGTCAAGTGGGGGAGCCGCCGCTTCTTTGGCAGCGGGATTGTGTGCGATCGCCCAAGGCTCAGATGGGGGTGGCTCGATTCGGGGGCCAGCTTTTTGTTGTGGGGTTGTGGGCATTAAACCCTCACGGGGACGAGTTACTAATGCCCCTGTGGGCGAATACCTCAGTGGCATTGCCACCCACGGCCCCCTAGGGCGAACCGTGGCAGATGCGGCTGCCCTCTTAGATGTCTTGTCTGGCTATACAACGGGAGATCCCTATTGGCTGCCGGATCCAAACCCGACCTTTTTGGAGATGGCCCGCCAGGGAACTAGGCGCGATGCCAATTCACCTTTACGGATTGCCTTTGCGACGAATTTACCGAGTTTGGGGGAAGCGGATCCCGTGTGCCAAGAACCGGTTGTGGCGATCGCTCATTTACTAGAAGAACTAGGGCATCAAGTCGAACCCGGCTGTCCAGATTTTGCCGACTTGACGGAACCGTTTACGATGATTTGGCAATCCGGGGTGGCAGTGCCTGGAGTTCCGGGAGAGTTTTTAGGCCCGATGAATCGTTGGTTGCTGGGTAGGGCCGGTGACCGTGGCGACTATTTACGGGCAGTGACCGCCATGCACATGATTTCCCGTCGAATCGTGGCTTTTTTTGAGACGGTGGATGTATTGGTGTTGCCAGTTTACCTCCATCCCGCGATTCGAGTCGGAGAGTGGGCGAACTTACCCCCCGAAGAAACCCTAGAAAAAATTATTGGTTGGGTGGCTCCTTGTCCGCCCTTCAATGCCAGTGGTCAACCCGCGATCGCCCTTCCGACTGGATTTACCCCCAATGGCTTACCCCTCGGTGTGCAACTGATCGGTCGTCCCGCCGCAGAATCCACCTTAATTACCCTAGCTGCCCAGATTGAAGCCGTGCGACCTTGGATTCAGCATCGTCCCAGTTTTGCCTGCGAACCCAATCTATGAATCCTGATCCGAACCTTCAAGCTTCGATGCCCTTGTTGGATGCGCTGCGGGATTGTGTCAGTCGGGATCATGCTCCCTTCTACACACCCGGACATAAACGAGGGCAGGCAACCCCAACCGCCCTGGCCGCTCTTTTGGGGGCAGCCGTTTTTCAATCCGATCTGCCTGAATTACCGGAATTAGATAATTTGTTTGCCCCCCAAGGGGCGATCCAGTCGGCCCAGGAGTTAGCAGCCGCTGCCTTTGGGGCTGAAAAAACTTGGTTTTTAGTTAATGGATCTACCTGCGGGATTATTGCAGGAATTCTTGCTACCTGTAATCCGGGCGATCGCATCCTTCTACCTCGCAATGTCCACCAATCAGCTATTTCAGGACTCGTGCTGTCAGGGGCCATCCCCATTTTCCTAGAGCCTGAATATGATCCGGTTCTGGATTTAGTGCATAGTGTCACCCCTGAAAGTGTGGCAATGGCGCTAGAGCAATATCCAGGGATTAAAGCCGTGATGCTGGTCTACCCGACTTACTACGGGGTCTGTGGAGAGATTGCAGCGATCGCCCAAATTGTTCACAGCTATCGGATTCCCCTCCTAGTAGACGAAGCCCACGGCCCGCACTTTGCCTTTCATCCTGATTTACCCACGCCAGCCTTGGCTGCGGGGGCAGATTTGGTGGTGCAGTCTACCCATAAGGTGCTGACTGCCCTCACCCAGGCTGCCATGCTCCACACCCAAGGCGATTATATTGATAGCGATCGCGTCAGTCGGGCCTTACAACTGGTGCAATCCACCAGTCCCAGCTATCTATTATTAGCGTCCTTAGATGCGGCTCGACACCAAATGGTGACCGAGGGGCGACAATTGCTTAGTCGGACTTTAGAGTTAGCCAATTTTGCTAGAACGGAAATCAACCAAATTCGTGGATTATCTGTTCTAGCTCCTGCCCAACCTGGATCACCAGGTTTTTATGCCCTAGATCAAACTCGGCTCACTGTCACTGTGGCTCAGCTAGGGTTAACAGGCTTTGCCGCCGATACCCTTCTGCATGAACAGCTTGGCATCACCGCTGAATTGCCGTCCCTACAACACCTGACGTTTATTATCAGTGTGGGCAATACCGAGACGGATATTCAGCGATTGGTAGAAGCGTTTAAGATTTTATCAAGGGAACATGGGCAGAGGGAAAAAGGGCAACCACGGGGGGATGGCCCCGACCGAAAATCCCTATCTCAAATCGTCAATCTTAAAGAGGGCAACCACGGGGGGATTGCCCCTACCGAAGATCCCAATCCAAAATCTAAAACCTGCCCTGAGCGAAGTCGAAGGATCCAAAATCCAAAATCCAAAATTCTTCTCTCTCTTTCTCCACGGGAGGCATTCTTCGCTGGGACTGAAACCTTGGCGATCGCAGACACCGTGGGTCGAATCAGTGCAGAATTAGTGTGTCCCTATCCACCGGGGATTCCCGTCTTATTACCGGGTGAGGTGATCACGGCTACTGGGATTGCCTACTTACAGCAAGTTCTAACCGCAGGTGGATTAATTAGCGGTTGTGCTGACTCTAGTCTTCAAACGCTTAAGGTTGTGCGACAGTAAATCTATGCCTACCCCCCTCTGGCCCTATGTGACCCCTGGAATTCCCGATGATTTATTTGAGCGTCTGCCGGGAATTCCGATGAGTCAGCGAGAAATCCGATTGTTGTTGATGGCTCATCTCCGGCTCCAAGCGGATTCGGTGCTCTGGGATATTGGCGCGGGGACGGGAACAATTCCGGTTGAGGTGGGGTTACTGTGTCCCCAAGGGCATATTTTCGCCATTGAACGGGATGAGGAGGTCGCTGCCTTAATTCGCCGTAACTGCGATCGCTTTGGGGTCAAAAATGTAGAGGTGATTGAAGGCAGCGCCCCAGAATGTCTCCAGGATTTGCCCCGTCGTCCTGACTGTATCTGTATTGAGGGCGGTCGCCCGATGAAACAAATTCTGAAAGAAGCTTGGAAATACTTGGCCTCTAAAGGACGCATGGTAGCCACTGCCAATACCCTAGAAAGCCTTTACTCGATCTCAGAAAGTTTTTCGGAGTTGCAAGTCCGCAATATTGAAATTGTCCAGTCTGCGGTGAATCGTCTCGAAAAAAGAGGCAATCATCAAACCTTTAGCGCCGTTGACCCGATGTTTGTGTTGAGCGGTGAAAAGCTATCTTGAAGGTGACCGATGCGATGGTCAAACCATTCTCACGCTGGCAGGGTTCAGAATGGAGTTAAGTGTCGAGGTACCCCAATGATGCATTCCATCCAGAAAGCCATTGCCATGCTTGGAGTGTTAACGCTGGCAATCGCCCCAGTTCCCGCCGTTCAAGCGCAAACCCCACAACCTACCACAACCCAAACAACACCAGGGGAATTATTAAATCGAGGACAGGAGAAAGCAAGGCAGGGTAATTATCAAGGGGCGATCGCCGATTACACCCTAGCGATTCAACGTCAACCTCAATATCCCGATGCCTACCTGAGCCGAGGCCAAGCCCATCACGATAGCGGGAATGTAAGTCGGGCACTTGCGGATTTTGAGCAAGCGCTCCGTCTTGATCCCAGCAATCCCAAAGCCTTTTATAGCCGAGGCGAAGCCCGTGGGGATGTGGGAGATTTTGACGGCGCGATCGCGGATCTGAGTCGAGCCATTCAGCTTAATCCCCAGTATGCGGAAGCTTATAACAACCGCGCTATTGCCTATGCTATTCAAGGAAATATTCCCAAATCCCTCGCCGATCTCGATCAAGCGATTCAGATCAATCCTAACTATGCAGATGCCTACTACAATCGCGGTAAGGCCCATGGTGTGGCTGGAGATGCTCAAAGTGCCCTTAGGGATTACAATCAGGCAATCCGTCTCAATCCCAATATGGCTGAAGCCTACGGCAACCGGGGAATCCTCTCCTATCAACTTGGTAACCCGAAGGCCGCACTAGAAGACCTGCAGCAGGCAGCTCAATTGTTTAAACAGCAGGGCGATCGCGATGCCTACCAGCAGACCTTAGATTTGATCCAACAGGTTCAGCAACCCTAAGCGCCAGAAATCGCAAATCCAAAATCCAAAATCCAAAATCGATTGACTTCACCTTAGGGCAGATGCAGGAGTGGGCGAGTCAGCGATCGCAAGTTAACATATAATCATGAAGAACTGTTGAGAGCATCTGCCATCTCAAGTAAACAAGCCCCGAAATCTTAAAATATAAGGCTTAATTTAGTTCTCTCTTTCCAGCCTCATGTATCACTAAATAATGTAGAACTGCTTGGTTTGATAAAATTCTTAATCTGACCGTCTGGCAGATAGGGAAAACTACCAAACTGCAAGAGCTGGAAAGTCGTCTATACCGTTAGTAAGTAACTAAGACAACAGAATCCATGAGTAATATCCAAAAACAAATTGAAGAAGAGCGTGAACAAGCCCGTGCCGTCTGCAGCACTGATGGTACTTCTGCTGAATGTGCAGCAGCCTGGGATGTCGTCGAAGAACTGCAAGCTGAAGCCGCTCATCAACGTCAAACCAAGCCTAAGAACTCCCTAGAGCAATATTGTGATGCGAACCCCGGTGCTGATGAGTGCCGAGTGTACGACAACTAATTGAAGTCTCAAGGCTAAAACCTCTTAAAAATTGGGCAACCTCAGCTCTTCCAAGTTGAGGTTGCTCAATTTTTTATCTCTATAGCTGATTGAGGCAGGACTTTCCTGTTCTAAGCTTCGGAAAAGCATGATCGCC
>JAYKHH010000085.1:0-3254 GCA_035285265.1 Leptolyngbyaceae cyanobacterium
ATCGAGTGGAATCAACGGTCTGTGGAACTTGCATCTCCTATTCCATTACTCTGAGGGGTTGGCTATCGCCTTTAGTCTGGTCACTGATTCGTCCCCATGCAGCGCGTGTAGCTGCTGAGTTAGCCCAGGCTGCTGAACAGGCAGCCCTCCGAGCAGTGTCAGGGGAGGCAAGACCCACGCAGAATCGTTGTTTTGATTTCTGAAGCTCCCTATAAGGATTAAGATCGGAGGGATACCCATCCTCAATGGGTGTATCACCTGCCTAAACTAATTGCCCTGACGATCCGATTTAGGGTGGAGAACGCAATGTCCCAAACGCTCAATCCCAGTTCAGTTTTAGAAGTATTACGCCCTGTTCAAGATCCTGAACTTCGCAAAAGTTTAGTGGAATTGAACATGATCCGCAACGTGAATGTAGATGCAGGCAAGGTGAGTTTTACCCTGGTGCTGACGACCCCTGCCTGCCCTTTGCGGGAATTTATTGTGGAGGATTGTCAGCGAGCTGTTCAGACCTTACCC
Source organism: Leptolyngbyaceae cyanobacterium (assembly GCA_035285265.1). Lineage (GTDB taxonomy): Bacteria > Cyanobacteriota > Cyanobacteriia > JARCMD01 > JARCMD01 > JAYKHH01. Next base: position 520 of record JAYKHH010000085.1, read on the forward strand.
GGAGTCACGGAAGTCTCTGTGGATGTGACCGCCGAAACTCCCCAGCAAAAAGCCTTGCCCGATCGCACCGGGATTAGTGGGGTCAAAAACATCCTAGCTATCTCCAGCGGCAAGGGTGGTGTGGGGAAGAGCACCGTAGCAGTCAACGTTGCCGTCTCCCTTGCCCAAGCAGGGGCCAAGGTGGGGATGATCGACGCGGATATCTACGGCCCCAATACCCCGACCATGTTGGGCTTAACGCAAGCGCAAATTACGGTTCGCAAGGGCGAAAATGGCGACATCCTCGAACCCGCCTTCAATCATGGGGTTAAGTTAGTCTCCATGGGCTTTTTGATTGATGTAGACCAGCCAGTGATTTGGCGCGGCCCGATGCTCAATGGCATCATTCGCCAGTTTCTCTATCAGGTGGAATGGGGAGACCTGGATTATTTAATTGTCGATATGCCACCGGGGACAGGGGATGCCCAACTCACCTTGGCTCAGGCAGTGCCCATGGCAGGGGTTGTCATTGTCACCACTCCTCAAACCGTGGCGTTATTAGACTCCCGCAAGGGACTTAAGATGTTCCAACAGCTTGGAGTGCCCGTTTTGGGGATGGTAGAGAATATGAGTTACTTTATCCCCCCTGATCTGCCGGATCGGAAGTATGACCTCTTCGGCTCCGGTGGCGGCGAGAAAACCGCTCGTGAATTAAATGTACCCCTACTAGGCTGTATTCCCCTAGAAATGCCCCTACGAGAAGGAGGCGATCGCGGCCTTCCCATCGTCGTTGCTGACCCAGCCTGTGCTTCGGCTCAAGCCCTAAAAGCTATTGCCCAAGCGATCGCAGGCAAGGTTTCGGTGGCAGCCCTGAGTTAAGGAATTTTGGATTTTGGCTTGAAAAAGCAGCGATTGCTGCTCCGTGAAGGACGATCACCTGAAGTTAAAGATCAGTCCCGAACAAATTTAAATCAACTAAGATTTACGCGATGTGTAACTTTCAGATCTCAGTCCCCCTTTTTTCGAGCGCAGCGGCGCGTCAGTGCGGGGATTCAGGGAAATCGCTTCTAGAATGACGCGGAGGAGATCCCCCCTCCCCCCTACCCTGCGGGAAGGCTTCGCCTATAAAAAGGAGGGCCAGAACTAGTGGCACATCGCGTAAGATCTAGAATCTAAAATCCAAAATCTAAAATCCAAAATTCTTGTTTATGTTGCAGAAATCTCTGCTGAGCCAGATTCGCTGGAAGGCCCTACTCCAGCCTTGGGAACAAGTTGATTGGCTGCTGTTTGCCCTACCAGTAGTTCTCAGTCTCTGGGGAGGCATTATGATCCGCAGTGTAGAACTGAACCAGGGTTGGACAGACTGGTGGCAGCACTGGTTGGTCGGTAGCATTGGCTTATTTCTGGCACTGGTAATTGCACGTTGGCGCTATGACATCCTGTTGCAGTGGCACTGGGTAACCTATGCCCTAACTAATATTTCACTGCTAGCCGTGATCTTTATTGGCACGTCAGCCCTGGGAGCGCAGCGATGGATTACAATTGCAGGTTTTAATATCCAACCCTCCGAGTTTGCCAAGATCGGGATGATTATTACCTTGGCAGCCTTGCTCCATTCTCGACCTGCCTCGACTATTCCGGCGGTAGTCACCAATCTGGCCATTACAGGAGTGCCCTGGCTCCTTGTATTTGTACAGCCTGATTTAGGGACTTCTTTAGTGTTTGGGGCGATCTCGGCGGGGATGCTCTACTGGGGCAATGCCAACCCAGGTTGGTTGATGTTATTGATGTCACCGATGGTATCGGCGATTTTATTTAATGTTTTCCAGGATGGTTGGCTGTTGAGCATTTCATTGCTCTGGGTTGCCATCACAGGAGTTGTGGCTTGGTTGAGCCTTCCCTGGCCTCGCTTTGGAGCCTTTGGAGCCGTAGTAGTTAACTTGATCGCAGGTCAGCTCGGTCACATTCTGTGGGGCCTTTTAAAGGACTATCAGAAAGATCGGATCATTTTATTTATCAATCCTGATAAAGATCCCCTGGGCGGTGGATACCACTTAATTCAATCTCGAATTGCGATCGGGGCCGGGGAACTGTGGGGCCGGGGACTCACCAAAGGGACTCAGACGCAGCTTAATTTCATTCCAGAACAACACACGGACTTTATCTTCTCGTCGATTGGAGAAGAGCTAGGCTTTGCAGGTTGTCTGGTGTTGTTAATCATGTTCTGGCTGGTTTGCCTGCGTCTGGTGATTATTGCTCAAAACGCCAAGGATAACTTTGGTTCCTTAATCGCAGTGGGCGTGTTGTCCATGATTTTGTTTCAAGTGGTGGTCAATATCAGCATGACCATTGGGCTGGCCCCCGTTACAGGCATTCCGCTACCTTGGCTCAGTTATGGACGCTCAGCAATGCTGACTAACTTTATTGCGATCGGACTTGTGCAGTCTGTGGCTAATTATCGCCAACGCTCCAAGTTTTCTTGACAATGGCCCCGCCAGTCTGAGCATTCAGACAGCTTTTGCCATCAATCTACAGGTAAAACACCTGTCCTAAACAACCTCTATGGGTTTTCCGTCGAGAATTCTGTAAGCTATTCACAGGTAGTCCTGATTTTTAAGTGCATATGATCCTGCCAGGTTCTCCAGTTCGAGTCATTAATCCTACAGACATCTACTACGGCTTTCAAGGGCTGGTACAGCGGGTTACCGATGGTAAGGCCGCTGTGCTATTTGAAGGCGGCAACTGGGATAAGTTGA
>JAYKHH010000086.1:0-13822 GCA_035285265.1 Leptolyngbyaceae cyanobacterium
CACGAAATAGGGCTAATCTTTAACAGACTCATATCAAGCTAAAACTCAAAACATTATATCCCTTGGTTGTAAATTATCCGTTTTCAATAAGATACCCACAAATTTATCTCCAGTTGAACTGGGTATCTTTACAATGAGAGGCTTGTGACGCACCATGCGACAGAAATGAGCAAAAGCAAGGTTATCACCCACATCATCTGAAATAAAATACCCACCAACTCGTAAAGCCCTCCAAAGGAGAGGATACGCCCAAATTCTTCCAGCATGGTTTTTGTTGCTGTCGTAATGGCATAAATCATACTCAGGTAGCATGGATAATGCTTTAGGGAGTGCAGTTAGATCCGCTTCCCGTATGATCGTCCAACATGACCTCAGTTCATCAGGAACAGCACATCCCACATAGCTGTCATCGTTGTATTGCGAATAATGTAGGTTTGTACTAACAAGTTTTGCTTCTGAATGAGTTGAGATGGCAAGTAGAATTGCCAAAGATGACCAGCCATAGGCTACCCCTGTCTCGATGACACGTTTTGCACCCAAGCGCTGGGCAATGACGTACAACAAATCAAGATTCCCTGCACCGCCCATCTTCTGAGGACAAGCAGCTACTCTCATTTCAGCCTGATCAAAAATTTCTCTGAAAACATGGCGAATTGAAACCAATGAATTAGGTAATCCTGTAATTTCCTGAATTGCTTCTGAAGTATCAACAGCTTGTTTGTGGCACCAACGAGTGGATTCCTCTCGCGTATCATCAAGTGAGAGAGAGCCACCAAAAATTTTGGTCTTAAGGAAGCGCCACAAAAATGGATAAGTACTTGGATGTAGAAGATAGTAGACGGCTGTTCCAAGCTTCTTTTGGATTTTTCCTAATATAGCTCTCATAATCATAAAGGTAGTACTGGTTGAATGGATATTTTATTGAAGAAAAAGTATGTTTAAAAACATAACCTGAGGTTATTCACAAAAAACATTCAAGATAAATTTTGCTCATTTAGAAGCGTAAAAAAACGACCATGAATTTATAAGTATTTATGCAATTGCATGAAAGCGCATTTTAAGATTATCTCTGACTAGACGGACTCGCTTCAAGAGTGCTTCAAGTGCTATAGGTTCAATATAGCTTGCAAGCAACTTATAAATCCAACGCTCTTGATAGGTAAAGGATGAAGACATCTGTCTGGCTTGATAGAAGCCCTTGGCTGCTGCTTCCTCTGCTCCATTTCGATAAGCATATATTGAATCCTGAAAAATCTTTCCAGCTAGGGCACTGCGTCGTTTATCAGTGAACTGATCTGGACACTCGCGTTCAATAAAATCTAATAAGCCAAGCAGTAACTCAATCATGAAGCCAGGGGGTTTGGGAGTCTTGGTAATTCGCTTGGGATCATCATGATTACGGTGCTTAAATAGAAAATCATCAATCTTGAAGAGATTTGCACCGATCGCACCTAATCGGACATGTAGATCAAATTCCTGAGCGCCAATCAGATTTTCTCTAAACCCTTTGACTTGAGATAAAAGGCTACGACGATGCAGGGGGCCTTCAGTACCAAAACCGTTTGATAAGCAGTAGATAAAGGGATCAATGCCTATGGGAGTAGGTAAGCCAAGCAGCTTTTTGATCGGCCTTTGAGGACGATCATCTCCGAATAAATACCCGTTACAGAAGACTAGATCAGCCTGACCTGAAATCAAAATTGGTAATTGTGTCTCAATCTTATGAGGTAACAGGGCATCATCAGCATCAAGGAACTGAATAAATTCACCTCGACTTAACGCTAACCCTCGATTTCGAGCCGCGCAAGCTCCTCGATGGGAGATTGCCTCAAAACGGATACGATCGCCAAAGGACTGAATCACCTCGATGCTGCGATCGCTAGAACCATCATCCACAACAATGACTTCGATATTGGGATAGGTTTGATCAAGGGCACTCGCGATCGCCTCACTGATATATAGCTCTGCATTGTAAGAGGGAATTATTATGCTTACAAGTGGCTGTAAATTGTGCATAAAAAACCTCCTTTGAATTTACGGACTTCCATTTGAATACTGGCAAATCATTATTTTTACAGATCTAGAAATGCCCCTTGTGTCCATTTGATTTCTTTTCGAGACTTTTCTATCCTATTCAAATAACAAAAAACCATTCTACAAGCCATTAATGTAGCCAAAAGTTTTCTGACTTCACCCTTAAATACATGGGAAAATGATCTTAAAATAGCTGATTTCAAAGCAGAGAAGTACCTATACAAAATATTATGGTGTGAATACTTCAAGACAGCAACAAATTGGCTAAAATATTGAAGAGCCATTCGCCTGACGGGTACTTGGGTGTAGGTTTTTTCTAGATGATGCCCTTTGGCATCTGAAACAACTCCAACTTTAAATCCTGCCGAATGCATTCTGCTTGCCAGGTCATTGTCTTCTCCATACATAAAGTATACAGGGTCAAAACCTCCTACTTTTTGAAGAGTACTACTCCGTAGTAACCAAAGTGCTGCTGGCACAAAGTCTACTTCATAAAGAGTGTTTTCTATGCTGCTAGGAGCAGATTCTGACAGTAAAGGTGCAAACATCTGAATATATCTGGAAAACCCTGCATGCCAAGTGTTGTTATCATATTGGCAATGGATAGGACTCAGTATCCCATACTCATCATGCTTCCTAGCTATAGCTATTAGTTTTGAAAGTGTGTCTTCTTCAATCCAAGCATCTTGATTTAGAAGAAGTATAAATTCCGCCCCATTAGATATAGCCCAATTAATTCCTATATTGTTGGCTCGACCAAAGCCTAAATTTGATGAAGACTCTATCAAATGTACAGAGGTGAAGCTCTCTCTAATAATGGAAACAGTTTCATCTGAAGAGTTGTTATCGATAACAACAATGTCAGCATTTTTATTTGAATTCAAAATTGATTCAATACACTTTCTGATAAAATCCTCACCATTATAAGTGACGATTACAACCACCAAATGAACATCTTTCATAGTTACAATCAACAGAAATAGTTCCTAAAATATTAAATCTCATCATCAGATCTAATCTATGCACTCACATAAATGGTTTCATGCGTGTCGCCAGTATCTATTCATGTATATTGAAATTTGACTGCATTTTTTCTACTGTTCGACCAAAGTTTCCAGAATTTAAGAGCTTCCAATAACTGTAGTACTTGCCGTGCTTCTCAAGTAATTCTTTATGGGTTCCTTGCTCAACGATAGAGCCCTTATCGAGAACTATAATTAGGTCGGCATTCACAATCGTCGATAATCGATGGGCAACTACTAATACCGTTCTTTGTTTCTGAAACTGAGATAGAACTTCTTGCACGAGTTTTTCTGATTGACTATCGAGAGCACTAGTTGCCTCATCTAAAATCAAAATTTCAGGTTGACGGATAATGACTCGTGCTAAGGCAAGACGTTGGCGTTGCCCTCCTGATAAGCGGTAGCCTCGCTCACCAATTAACGTATTGTATCCATCAGGCAAATTACTGATAAAATCATCAGCTTGTGCCATTTTTGCAGCCACTATGACTTGCTCTGGAGTTGCTTCTAGCAAGCCATATCGAATATTATCAAAGATACTTTCATTGAATAAAAATGTATCTTGACTGACTACACCGATATGATTGCGCCAACTTTCCAAGCTAAATTCACTTAACAATTCATTGTCAACATAGATGGAGCCTGACGTAGGTTCATAAAGCTGTAGTAGTAAATCTACTACTGTAGACTTTCCAGCCCCTGATCCGCCTACTAGGGCAGTAGTAGTTCCTTTCCTAAGCTTAAACGATATATCTTTGAGAGCGTAAGACGCACCATCTCCATAGCTCATTGAGACTTTATCAAAAGAGATATGCTCATGAAATCCCTCAAAGAAACGCCCTCCTTCTCTGACAAATTCTTTGTCATGAACGGCTAGTATTTCTTCTAATCTTGCTGCTATACCTAACTGCTTAGACATTTCTGCAGTTGTTGAGCTTGCTACATTTGCTCTAACCGATAAACGATTCAAGACAACTATGAAGGTGAGCAATTGAGGTAAAGAAGAAGATTGATTTTGAAAGGTAAAGAACCCCAAAATCATAAATACCCCGACAGCAGCAATACTTAAAACCTCATTAATAGGAGTAATGCGTCCCACTAATAGAGCAGTCCTTCGATTTAAGTCTATGAGTGTCTTGGTTAAACCTCTGATTTTTGTTGTGGTAACTGATTGCCGCTGAAATATATGAACCACTCGTAATGCTTGGATACTTTCTACCATATGCTTGGTTAATTCCGCTGAGGCCAAGCCTGATTTTTGGGCTGTCTGCCGAATTTTTCGGAATAAGCTTTTTTGAAATAACAAAAGAGTGCCGAACAGAAAGAAAGCAAATATGGTAAGAGGAATAGAGATAGAGACAAGTAAAAAGAAATAAATGAGACTTGTTAGAATCGTTACTGTAAATGCATTTAATTGATTGGTTAATTGAACAATGGAGTTGGGGGGGATCGTTACATAATTTACCAAATCTCCCACCTTGTAACGACTAGCACAAGGAAAGCTAAAACTCATAATTAATTGATAAATTCTTTGTTGTATCCTTTCCTGAATGCTAGTCCCCAAATAAGTACTAAATACGGTGCCTAGATAGGTTAATCCACTGCGGAGAGCCTGAAGAATAACTGCCAAGGCAATTAAGCCAATGAATACTTGTGATTGATTGAGGAGTTGAAGTTGTTCATTTAGAAGGTTACCCAAGGGGCCAAAACGACCCTGAATATTAGGGATTTGATTGCCACTCAGTGTATTTAGCGCAAGAGCGAGAATGCCAAATGTTCCTCCTTCAAAGATTGCTGCCAATAAGCTACACATCAAATTACCTAATAGCAACCACAGGTTCTCACGAAGAGTTTCTAAGATCAGCTTGAGAACGGGAGTGCGGAAACGGACAGGAAAAATCAATTTTTTTAAGGATTTAAGCATGATTGAAACTCACGACCAATTCTATATAAGTGCTGCATATACAAGATAATTTTTATCGAAATATACAAGGTAGTGGTTCTTAATAATACCTGTGGGGCGGCCTCGCTGCAAGTGGTTCTATGTATTGTCAAAATCTAGTTTCACTGATTTTTTCAGTGTGTTGCCATAGCACAGATCAAGAATTTTGCTATACGCCATAGCATAGTTCAGGAATCTACCAATTGGCATAACTATAGCAAATAGAGATTGATGGGAAGGGTATAGAGTGATGCCTAAACTTGCTCTAGAGGGAGTACAGCGCAGTATAAATTCAGTAGAGTCTCGCTTGTAGGTTGGTACGGTGGCGAGAGAGGCTGTTGGCTATACCTTCCAATTGATCGAGTTGGGTTTTGTGGGCGATCGCCTGTTTCCTAAATTCCAGCTTCCGTTTGAGGGCGGCTCGCGCTAGGTCTTCTCGCCCCTGCTGAAATGCTCGAATAGCCACTCGATCCCACGTTGCGGCTTCTTGGAGGGCTTGGGTGTATTGGGGTTGCAGTCGGACTTGGGCCGTTGCAATGTCTGTCAAGGCTTGATTTAATAGGGCCGGAGCATCTTTGCGATCGCTAGTATTCAAAGCTTCTTCGAGCAATTGGTAGAGATCGTAGGCACCGATAGTACCGAGGCTACGAACTGCGTCCGTTACTTGCCGACTTTCACTGCGACCCGTTTTACACCAAGTAGCAAAATGTTCGCAGTTATTGAAAATTAGATTGTACTGGCGTTCTCCCAAGCGACTCTCTGCCCGTTGCAAAACACTATCTGGGATATAGGCAGTGGTGTAATGCTGGACGTACACAGGTTTGCCGTCGGAAAAGACCGCCATAGAGGTACGAGCGATCGTGCTATCGCTTTTGCGGTAATGAATCACCGTGCCGTCGCCATAATCGATGCCATGGTGTTCATAGACCCCATGAATATTTAAGAATTCGCGGGTCACGTAAAGATGATCGCCTCTCGCCATAATTTAGTTTGTTTGTCTCAAAAATTAGCTCCCCTTCTATATGCTCACAAATGCGTGGATGTGTCTCTCTTCTGGTAAGCCAGGTGAATCAATTGAGCTGAACAGAGTCAGGTCCGTCTAAGAACCTGGTTGAGAAGTCCTGATCTTCATGTCGATAGCCTCCCTAGCCCCCCTAACCCCCCAATTCTGGGGGGAATCGGATTCCAAGTCCCCCAGAATTGGGGGCCAAAAAGGAGCTAAAAGGGGGCCGAGACTTTTAAAACAGCTTCTAAGTGACCCAACAGGGATTAGCAAAGGTGCCTCTTCTAAACTCTGCAAAATAGGCATCCTGACCTAGAATGGCGGAGGGTTAGCGTGAGTGCGATATTATCATGGACTTATTTGAGTCCCATAGCCTGAAACATGCGAAATTGGCCGCTCCCCTAGCGGATCGGATGCGACCTCGCACCGTAGAGGAGTTTATTGGGCAGGATCATATTCTGGCTCCGGGTCGCTTGTTACGGCGGGCGATCGCCCTCGACCAACTGTCCTCCCTGATTTTTGCAGGGCCACCGGGAACGGGCAAAACCACCTTGGCGCGGGTGATTGCTAACAGCACCCAAGCACACTTTATTGCCATCAATGCGGTTCTGGCAGGCATTAAAGATATTCGGGAGGCGATCGCTACGGCTCAAACCCAACGCCAGAAGACCCAGCAATGCACCATTTTATTTGTCGATGAAGTCCACCGCTTCAATAAATCCCAGCAAGATGCGCTGTTGCCCTGGGTGGAAAATGGTGTGGTGATTTTGATTGGGGCCACCACGGAAAACCCTTACTTTGAAGTTAACCCAGCACTGATTAGTCGCTCTCGAATTTTTCAACTCAAATCTCTTACCCGCACAAATTTGGAGCAAATTGCTCACCAAGCTCTCACGGATGCAGAACGGGGCTATGGCGATCGCAGGATTACGGTGGATGAGGAGGCTTTGAATCATTTAGTAAATGTGGCCAATGGCGATGCACGATCGCTCCTGAATGCCTTGGAACTAGCTGTTGAAACCACGCCCCCTGATGCCACCGGAGCAATTGCGATTTCCTTGAGTGTGGCGGAGGAATCGATTCAGCAACGGGCGGTGTTGTACGACAAGGAAGGGGATGCCCACTTTGATACCATTAGCGCCTTGATCAAAAGCATTCGGGGTTCCGATCCCGATGCCGCCCTCTACTGGCTAGCCCGCATGGTCTATGCCGGAGAAGATCCCCGGTTTATCTTCCGGCGACTGCTAATTTTAGCCAGTGAAGATGTAGGCTTGGCTGATCCCCAAGCGATCTCCGTCGTCCATGCCTGTGCTGCCAGCTTTGACCGGGTAGGACTGCCCGAAGGACGGTATCCTTTGGCTCAAGCTGTACTTTACTTGGCCAATGCGCCCAAATCCAATAGCGTCATGGGATTTTTTGATGCCCTGGCAGCGGTGGAGCAAGAACAAGTGTCGGAAGTTCCTACTTCGCTGAAGGATGGCAACCGCGATAAAAAGGGATTTGGTCACGGGGCAGGCTATCTCTATCCCCATGCCTACCGCGATCATTGGGTTGCTCAGCAATATTTACCCGCAAGTTTGCAAGGACAGGTGTTTTATCAGCCGTCCCAACAAGGGTTTGAAGCTACGATCACCACGCAAGTAGCCCGCCGTCGAGAAGCCCAATTGGCCGCCTCTGTAGAAGGGATGGGGATCGCCCCCCCAGAAGTTTTGACCTACGGACGTATGGATCGAGCTTCGGAGCGGTGGTTGCAACGCGCTTTGTCTCAGGTGGGGTCACAATTGGCTGAGGTGCGCGATCGTCTCTTTACCTTAGCGGCCCTACAACGTCATCATCTGGTCTTGAACCTCAACGCAGGCACGGGATTTTTAACCTGGGAAGCCCTGCGCCAAGTCCCGGAAGGCGGGGTGTATGCTTGCACTCCCACGGAGCCAGAGGCCAGAGCCTTGGAGGAACAGTCTGCAAATCTCACGGGACTGATGCGCCCCGTGATTCTGCAAACCTCGGTTCAACAACTTTCAAACACGCTTGCTAAGCAAGCTTCAGACCTACGTTTTGACTGTATCATCGGACGTAATGTGCTCCTGCATGAACCTAATAAAGGGGCGATCGCCGCATCCCTCACCACCAGACTCCATCCCCACGGCAAAATTGTGTTAGCGGAAACCCTAGCTCAGCAAACGCCTCGGCTTTACCGTTTTCTCTCTGGCACCCTTCCTGGCGATCTGTCTCAACGCCTGATGGCGGCTGAAGAAGCTATTTACGAGAATCCCGATGATCCGATGGTAAATTGGCAAGCTAATGATCTCCTGACCCTCTTCGAGACTGCCGGATGCCACACCACTCTCCAAGTAGAGCCATCAACTTCCGCATTGGTGATTACCCCTGCCCTGCTCAATCATTGGTTTAGCTCCAATCCCCATCGCCCCACCTATGCCAATCACTTGGCCCGATCCTTGTCCCAGACTGAGATTGCACAAGTTCAAGCGATCTTGAGTCGGGAGCTACTGCACCAAACGATTCCTTGGACTACAGCGATCGTGTTCGTCTGCGCCACCTGTTAATCCTTAACAATTCACCGGGCGAGAGGTGCATTCCCTTGTAAGTCTATCTGCATAATCGCACTATGAATCTCGTTCACACCGGGCATAGTCCACTACATCTGCCCCTAGCCAAATATCCCGATGTTTTCCAGAGAGTTAGGAATGAAATTGATTGAGATATCGTCTGGACTGATGTTTCCGTTAGCATCTTAGACCTCAGACTTCAGAGCGTAGCCTTATTGGGTTTCTTCTATTTCTCGCAACGATGGATAATTTGGCACCCCAACGGAAAGCTACGTTGCCGAATACTGAATCCTCATTTATATGGCTGCTTACAATGACTCCCCGGAGCGATCGCCCTTCACCTGACCCTGAAGCACAAGGGACTGCTAGAGGGGATAAATATGCCGGGGATTAGGAAGCTATAGATGAGAGGCGTGTTCCCTCTAGGACAATTCGTCATCTTTTCAGCGCCTTTTTCTGGCAATGGGCTGTCCTGGAAGCTTCAAGTTAATGATCTGCCAACCAATTGGCTAACTCTGCCATCTCCGTGAAATCTAACAAGGCTTCTCCTAACTCTTCGAGTTGAGCGAAGGATAATGCCTGCATCTGCTCCTGTAACTCTGCGGGAGTTGGGCCAATTCGACGTTGCAACTGTCTGAGAATCAACGAAATTTCTGACTGTTTAGCTTCTTGTCGGCCCTCTTGTCGGCCCTCTTGTCGGCCCTCTTGTCGGCCTACTTCGCGACCTTCTTGGCACCCCTTCTCCCAGCCTTCAGCCAAGATCGCTTGATAAATGACGGATTCCTGCATCAATTCCCTCCGCAATACTTGTTGAATTAGCATTTTCTCCAATACTAACCCAGCCAATACGGCTGCAGAAGCACTGACATGGCTCTGGGTGCGAGAATCGGGAAGTTGCTCAATGGCTTGGGCGACCTGCCGTAGAACCTGCGTTCGATCTGTTGTTTGGCTCAACACGGCCAGGGGCAGGAGTCCGGGGGATTGCAGAAATATCTCTGTCGGTTGCTCCCAGAGACGAATCACCTCAAACTCATGGCGGGTGCGCTCTAGAACAAAGGTGGTTTGGTACGCCAACTCAGACCGAGTGGGCTGTAAGTAAATCACGACTTGGCGCATCTGTTGGGTCGGCAAGCGACGATAAGCACGCAGGCGATAATCTGCCATGCGAAAGGGGATGTCTGGCTTCGGAAGGGTTTGGAACTCTACGTGCAAGACCATCTGATTCGATTGCAGAAGAATCAAAGCATCGGCACGAATGGGTTCTAAGGACAGTTCAGAGGGGCTGAGCTGGGTTAGGGGAGTTGCAGTACCTAGCAACCAAGTGGCAAAGTCGCTAGGAAAGGTTTCGGCGAGAAATTTGCAAATGTTATCGAACATCGTGCAATTGTACTGGTTTGTGGGAAGTTTTTAGAAGACTATTACTCCCCGTAGCGATCGCCCGTCACCTTACCCTGAAACACAATGTACTGGTAGAGGTTGTAGAACAACATCACTGGGATCAAGAAACCAATAAAGATGATCATAAACACCAACGCACTGGGGTCAGCGGCGGCTTCGTAGATAGTGATCTCGGTAGGAATGATGTAGGGGAAGACAATCAACGCCAGCCCAATGAATGTGAGCAAGAAAATTAGGATTGTCCAGAGGATCGGTGTTCTTTCCTTTTTCCGGTTTAAGCTTCTGAGCAGCAACCCAATCAATAGCACTCCCAGTAAAGGAATCAGAGCAAAAATATAAACTTGCGGTGGATGAAACAACCTTGCCCGCGTTTGTTCATAAAACAGGGGAGTTGTAATTGTAATTAAAATTGCCCCCAGTAGAGTAGTCCACGCTGCGATTCTAGCGGTTTGATAGTGAGTGACTTGCAACTCCCCTTCCGTTTTCCAAATCAGGTACGTGGAGCCGATTAAGACATAGCCCTGGATCAACGTCAAAGCTATTAGCACTGACTGCCAGCTCAGCCAGTCCCAAGTCGTGCCGATAAAATGCCCTGCCTCATCGACGGCAATCCCCGTGAGCACACCACCGAGGACAAACCCTTGTCCCAAGGCGGCTAGAAAACTCCCCGCGCCAAAGGCAAAATTCCATAGGAATTTGCGGTTAGCTTGTTCTCGAAACTCAAAGGCGACTCCTCGAAACACAAAGCCAAATACCATGATCAAAATCGGGATATAGAGAGCAGTCAGAATGGTGCCGTAGGCCAGAGGAAACGCCCCAAATAAACTCCCACCCATCAGCACCAGCCAGGTTTCGTTGGCATCCCAAATATTGCTGAGGCTTGTCATCAAGATGCCTCGACGATCTTCAGTAGAGGCCGTCAAGGATAAAATGCCGACCCCTAGGTCAAACCCATCTAGCATCACATAGAGAAAAAGAAACAGGGCTAAGATTCCAAACCAGACCTGGGGCAAAAAATAAGTCAGGGTTTCCATAGGTGCTTACTGTTGGGCCTCCACGGGTCGTTCGTCTGGAACAAACTCTCCAGGGGCCGTTTCCACAGCAGGTTCGCTGATGACCATACCTGGGAGGGGCAAATCTAACCTTGGCCCTCTGCGGATAATTCGACTCCCAAAGTACAAGGCTGTCACGAATAACACGCTGTAGACGGTGATAAAGCCCAATAACGAAGTTAAGACGTTGCTAGCAGGCAGATTAGAGACTGCATCAACGGTGCGAATTTGCCCATAGACCGTCCAGGGTTGTCGTCCCACACAACGGACAATCCAGCCGGACTCTACCGCGATATATCCCAAGGGCGCGGCAAAAATCCAAGCCCCCATTAACCACCGCTGTTGGGTAATAGTTTCGGGAGCCAGTTTGCCCCGCAGCCACTGGAGAGTACTCACCAGCATTAACCCCGCTAGAAAGAACCCGATCGCAATCATGGTGCGGAATGAGTAGTAGATCAAAGCTAGGAGATGGGGGCGATCGCTCGGTTGCCATTCCTTCAAACCTTGAACGGGTTCAGAAAGATTTTTTTTGAACTCTAAAATATACCCCAACCCATTGGGCACCTGAATCTCCCAGGCATTTTTCTGGGTGGCTGGATCGGGCCAAGCCACCAAACTCCAATCCGCTGGTTGTCCTGCCGCAGTAGTGTTCCATTGCAATTCCATCACGGCTAGTTTAGAGGGCTGGTAGTGATAGACCTGCTCACCACTTAAGTGCCCTAGGTAAATTTGTAGGGGAGCGACGGCGATCGCTGCTGCCAAAACAATCTTCAAAGACTGGGCAAAAAAGGCAGCATGACGTTGCTTCAAGATGTACCAAGCACTAATCCCCCCAATCACAAACAGCGAAGTCTCCAGGGTGGCAAAAAACATGTGGAGCACACTGTTCACCATAAAAGGATTGGCGATCGCCTGGAAATAGTCATCAACCCTAAACTTGCCATTCACCAACTCCCCACCCGCCGGGGTTTGCATCCAGGAGTTCGCCGTTAAAATCCAAAAGGTTGAAAGGTTGGCACCAAAGGCCACCAAAATCGTGGAGAGATAGTGAATGACGGGATTCACCCGTTCCCAGCCAAACACCATAATGCCTAGAAACGCGGCCTCTAGCATGAAAGACCAGGTCGCTTCAAACCCAATGATGCTGCCAAAAAAGTTTCCTACAGCCTCCGAAAAAGGTGCCCAGTTCGTCCCAAACTGAAACTCCATCGGAATACCCGTTGCTACTCCAATCCCAAAATTCAAAATATAGAGCTTTGACCAAAAGCGGGCATGGTAATAATAGTCAGGGTTACGGGTTTTCAACCATAACCCTTCGACTATCACCAAATAAATTCCCATGCCGGTGGTTAGCACAGGCCAGAGGATATGGAATATAGCAGTGAACGCAAATTGCAGACGTGATAGCACAACAGTATCGGACAAAAACTCCATCCTTGCCTCTCTCCTTAGCAAACAGAATGCAGCCAACCGAAGACGCTGCCGTCAGATTCAGCAGGCATCTTGCTCTGAGCTTAGGAGGTAGCTTTGTGGATCATCGCCAGCCTGAGGAAATAGATCCCATTAGGTGGTTAGATTTTAGATGGCTGAAAAATTGCATTCCGTCAGTAGGAAGTTTTTCATAAAGAGAAACACTGGTTTACCTACAATGGCATGTATAGGACTCATGCACTTGCGATGAATTTATCAGGGCTGTGAGAGATATTTGTAGGGCCGTCGCTCTGTCAACATCCCTCCCTGCGTCAGTTCTAATTACAGTTACTAGAGTGAAGAGCGAAATCATGGTAGAACGTCCCATTAAAAAATCTGAGCGTCAGAGTGTTGCTGAGCCTAATCAGAATGTAGAACCAGTCTCAAATGCTGAACCCACTGCTACGGGTGATCTTGACTCTAGTACCCCATCGGTTCCCAAACGGACTGTTCCACCCGTTATCCATCGGAAGGACAGGGTACAAGAGGGTGAGCAGGCGCGAGAGGGGGGTAGAGATAGGGATAAGGATCGGGACAGAGGCAGAGATAAAGGCCGGGGCAGGGGCAAAGGAAATTCAAAGGAAGAGGATCGCCCGCCCGCGATCGCGGCATTAATGCGTGGCCCTAAGCCAACCCAACCCAAGCCGCCCGTCGTCAAGGAACCTGAAGTGGAAACCGCAGCCGAAGGTGACGTAGAAACCACAACCGAAGCCGAATCTACTGAGAATTAGACCTCGGACTCTACTTGAAAACAATTTGTGTAGGAGCGATAGGTTGTGATCCTCGTGAATCCCTTTTAGTAAGCTGGTCATCCCCCACATTTTCAAAATCTGCTGCTTCGTTCCCCTCCTGGGAGGGGTCAGGGGTGGGTTTCCGGGGACTCAGAGGCGTTCCAACTCGGTGGATGGGGGGGTCGCACCCTCTCACCCACCCCTAGCCCCTCCCAAAAGGGGAAAAATCCCAATCCATCCATAGCTCTGGGATCGGAAACATGGAGGAGGTCAGCCTTCTAAGAGAGGTGGGGAATGACCAGCTTAGTAAGGAGGAATTTCTCAGCATCATCCTTCTTCAAAAAGGGGGATCGATGGGGATTCGAGGATGGATGGAGACTTTCCAAACCGATTCTCAGAAAACTTAAAATCCCTGTCGCTCTGTCCTGAGCAACAGGGATCTAAGATCAATCCAAAATCTAAAATTTCCAACCCCCACTACTCTGCGTCCCGCTCTAGGGTCGCTTCCATAGCAGAGAATAGGTAATGACCTTCCATCAAGCCACTGGACATATAGTATTTGTCATCGCTCAGCCGATGCAGGGTTTCAAACCCAGTGCGGCG
>JAYKHH010000087.1:0-4357 GCA_035285265.1 Leptolyngbyaceae cyanobacterium
CCGAAGGCGAACTGCATAAGTTGTGATACCATTCGTTAGCGGCAGAATTTCTGTTGCCTCGAAAAAATCTTCAAAGAAGTGCCGATCTTCATCGCTCAGGCGATGGTAACCCAAAACTTCTACATAACTAATGACTGATACAGCAGGAACGTTATGCTGAATAAATTGACGAAGCGGCTCGTTCTCTAATTGAGCAGCATAAATAATGATGTTGCTGTCAAGTAGCATTATTCTGTACGTCCCGGCAAGGCTCTGTCTTGGCGGATTTTCTTTTGCCACGCAACAGGATCAATACTGCCTAAAGAATTTGTTTTTGCAAGTTTTGCTAAAGCTGTAGCCATTGCCTTACCCCGTTCGGTTTTTGTAAGCGATGGTTTAGTTACAGTCACATACACTTCTACTTGGTTAGCAAGAGTGGGTGGAGAATCCAGCCAAGTGAGGTGGGAATCTTGGAGAATGGCACGGTAAGTTTGATGCATGGTGTGGGAATAATTCTCAATCTAGTGCTAGCGTATCGTAGTTTGTAGGTTGGGTTTCCTTCCTTAACCCAACACCAACGCCACAAATCCTGAGTCTAATGAGGAATAATATTGTCAGATGCGTTACGGTTAACCTCAGTGAGGCTACTTTCTGGGGAAGGAGATCGCTGATAGCCAGTCTGAATTTTGGAGGCGTAGGGTACTGCCTGCCCAATTCAGCGATCGCAATGCCTTGCATTTATCGAGTTACATTTATCGAGCTACAGCTTCTACCTCAGTAGCCTGCTCTTGCCGAACTTTTTGAGAGTAGAACGAAGCCGATTCCTCACCTCTGGCACATTCCTCGGCAAATTCAATTAAGTGATGTCCCACTAAACCGACATGAATCAGGTTCTCGATATTGCCTGATTTGAAAGCAGGTTTAGCCATGTTCCAGAAGGTATCCCGATAACGCCCCAACACACCTACTCGCAATAAAATATTGCTCAGAATGGTCAGCCCTTTGCGGATGTTAGACCAGGAAGTCCGGGCTGGACTATTGGGGACGGCAATGCGATTGGGATAGGTGTGCTCCATTTGGTAGGCAAAGCGCTGATAGAGAAACTCTGGGGCATAGGCCGTGGTGATACAACGCCGCCACATCTCTACCACCTGCTCGTAGGGCAGCAGAAACTCTACATTCGATTCGCGATGTTCATCGGAGACTAGGCGACCTTCTAGCTCTAACCTGCGCCAGAGGGGAGTCCGAGGGAGGGCGTGGAGTAGGTTGATCGTCAGCATGGGAATTTGGGAGACTCGAATAAATTCGAGAATCCGGTCTGCGGTTTCGGGGGTATCGGTATCCAGCCCAATAATGATCCCGGACACCACCTCCATGCCGTAGCGATTCAAAGTCTTGATTGCTTCCAGAATTGGCATACTCAAGTTCTGATCCTTGGAGATCGCCTGGAGAGCCTGCGGTTCCGGGGTTTCAATGCCACAGAACACGGTACAGAAATATGCCTCCCGCATCATCTCTAGCAGCTTGGGACTTTGGGCTAGATTTAACGTCGCTTCACAGGCAAATTGCAGGGGATAGCCATTGCGCTTCTGCCAGTCGATTAGGTGGGGCAGGAGGTTCATGGCGGCACGGCGATCGCCCACAAAGTTATCATCCACAAAATACACGGCCCCTGGATTGCCAGACTCCAACATGGCATCGAGTTCTGCCAAGACTTGCTCTGGGGTCTTAAGGCGAGGGTTTTGACCGTACAGTTCAGGAATATCGCAAAACTCACAGCGGTAGGGGCAACCGCTAGAAAACTGCACGTTCGCTAGAAAATATTGATTAAGGTTCAATAAATGATAAGCAGGGGTCGGAAACTCCTTGAGGGGTAACCGTTCCTTGGTTTCAAAGCGCATCTGTGCCTTGGGACGCTCTGAATGTAAGTCGATGTACTCAATCATCTGATCCGTGGCATCCCCTAACTCACCTAGGTGCAGGATGTCAAAGTCTGGATAATATTCGGGGCATCCAGACACTGAAGGGCCACCCACAATTGTAGTTTTGCCATAGCGGTGAGCTAAGTCGTTGATTTGATTCAACTGAGGGCGCTGGATATGCATCCCACTGGCAATGACCACATCGGCCCACCGATAATCCGCTGAAGACGCAGGGGTGATATTTTCATCAATAAAACGCACTTCCCACTGTTTGGGTAAGTAGGCAGCGACAATCAAAATGCCTTGAGGCGGCATAAAGGCCCGGACATTGCCCATGAGAGGATAGGCGTAATGGAAGGTGCCAAAGGAGCGGCTGTATTTTGGAAAAACGCAGAGAATCCGTCGATGATTCTGGGGAATATACTCAATTCTTCCCGTTGTACTTTCAGGAACGGTTAGCTTAGCTTCTTTTACTTTGGCAGTCATTTTTTCCTCACCACGCTAAGTGTTTGCACATCGCATGTCGCGCCTTCAATGATTCAGTCGGATCGAATGAATCGATGCTTTATCAAAGCAAGTCTTTATTTGAGCCTGACTGAACTATTGAATATTTTTACAGGCTTTACTGTCAGTGGCACCAGTTTGCCTGCTTTTGTGAGCCGCATTTGCTGACCCCGCCACTGAATCGTGTTACTGGCAAAGCAATAGCACCAGATGCCAAAACTAATTAAATCCCGTAACGGAACAATCCATAGAAACCTTTTAGCAGTTGTATCCCGTAATTTCATCACACCAATGACCCATGCCATCAGCAAGCGGGTAAACCAGGTGAGACCTAGCCCGACCCAGCCAAACCCAGATCCGTGGGTCGCCAACAAAAATCCTAAGCTGGTGGCGGTACCGTAGGTGAAGATGAGTCCCACATAGCCTCCAGGACGAGATACGCGGGTGCAGCAGGCCCAGCGGATCTGACGACGAATTAAGTCTGTAAAGCTATCCGTGCTAATTACATGATCAATCACATAGTCAGATAGCACCACTTTGTATCCTGCTTGAGTGGGGAGATAACCGAGTTGGAAATCATCGGCTAGGTAATCTGCGATCGCCTCAAACCCCCCAATCTTCTCCAACACCGTTCTCCGAATTGCCACGGTTGGCCCCAGAGCAAAGGACATGCCCTCTAACTGATTGGCAACCAACACACTGGCTAGATATTCCGTAGAAATTCCCACTGCTTCAAAATTGGCAACCCATCCCCGCGTGAGGGGACGATACAAACAGGTCACGACCCCAACTTGGGGATCGCTCATTGGCTGAATGATTTGTCTCAGATAGCTGGGATCAACCCGGACATCGCTATCTGCCAGCACTAGAAGGTCATATTTAGCCTTGGCAACGGCATTAAACAGGTTGCTTACTTTTAGGTTGCTGCCAATGACGCGATCTCTCACCACCAGTTGAATCGCCACGGTTGGAAAATCCCGCATAATTGCTTGCACAACCTCAATGCAGGGATCTTGGGAGTCCCGCACCCCGAAGATAATTTCGTACTCCGGGTAATCTTGCTGGCAGAACGACGCAAAGTTTTCGTAGGTATCGTTATCTAACCCACAAATTGGCTTCAGGATGGTGACTGGAGGGTAAAAGTCGGGATCAATTGGGGTGGGACGGGAAAAGAAAGCGATCGCCGCATAAATCCCGTAGCAGTAGTACCCAATTGCGGGTACACACAACAGCAAAAACAGAAAGTAGGGGAAAATATCCCCCCAATTCAGGTTACTTAAAGACAGTCCGACCAATAATTGGTGCGTCAGCATCATAAAATTCCTGGTTCCTAGTCCCCACCCTAGCAGTCCGTCAATAGCGATAGATTTTGAGTTACAGCAGATTTGTGTACCCAGCTAAATTCTCTAATAGTTTGCCAGCTTCAGTTTAAGGTGAGCTTAGCTCGTAAACACGGCTTGATAAGCTTTGACTTGGTGATCAATTCCCGTAATAGCTGTACCAACTACCACGGCGTAAGCTCCTAGGTCTAAAGCCTGCCGAGCCATCTGAGGAGAAGCAATCCCGCTTTCACAGATGGAGGGGACAGGGAGTTGCTTCACCATCTGAGCTAGGAGGTTAAACCCAGGAGGAGACTGGCTTTGGGTCTCAGCCGTATAGCCATAGAGGGTAGTGCTGACTAAATCTGCTCCAGCCGCCACCGCCGCGATCGCACTCTCTAAACTATCTACATCGGCCATCACGGGCTTGTTGAGTTCCTGGTGAATCCGTTGGATCAAGCTAACCACGGTTTCATCACCCGGACGATTTCTCAGGGTGGCATCTATGGCAATCATGTCTGCACCTGCGGCTGCGATCGCTTGAGCATGGCAAAACTGGGGCGTAATGTACACCTCAAATCCTGGGATTTGTTGCTTCCACAGGCCAATGATCGGGGCTGTGACTCGTGCTCG
>JAYKHH010000088.1:0-3943 GCA_035285265.1 Leptolyngbyaceae cyanobacterium
CAGCTCCCAGCAAAAATACCCACAGCAGGAGAGGTAGCATTCCAGTTTCCATCCTTCCAGCGCCCCCAAAGAAAGTGACTGCAATTAGGATGCTGAACCTCACACCGACTAACCAAGCCAGGATGGCTCCTCCGGTCGTCGCCAGTACCCACCCCCCTACAGGTTTGATATAACGACGCAGCACCAGCCACTGAGCCAATCCAAGTACCGCTCCTTCTAGGGTGCCAACCCCTAGAAGAGCAGGAATCAGACTCAGGGATCCGATCCGATTGATCAGAGCACTGGCGGCTGAGATTAACTCCAAACCTACAAATTCTCCTAGGGTTGTTGCCAGAACCCAGGATCTCCATACAACCCAGCGCTGCCTACGGCTGAGGGCAAGGGGCTGTCGTGGAGGTCTTTCAAGCACCGATCGCGGATTCATGACCCCCTCCCTGGGCAAAACAGCCGTCGATGGAGGGCCAGCAATAAAATTGGGGATAAAGGACAGATCCCCCATCTTGCCAATTTCCAGCGATCGCCCACCCATAGGTACATCGATGTCTCCTCGGTGGTTGGGACTGCGGGAAATCCAGAGCCCTGGTTTGCAACCACCTGACTAGACTTGTACCTCTAGAGGGCTGCAATCACCACTGTCTCAGGGGTGAATAGGAGTCCCAGACTCAGTAAGATTATCATCGTCATGATTGCCATCCACAGCAGCCACAACACCTGATTTGGTAAGCGACGCAGCCTTTGCTTCTGTTGGGGCTTGAAGGGGGTTACGGAGTGATTGAGCCGATCCATTGTTTTTCTCCCTTGCTGGTCTATCAGTTCAGGCTTGGAGTGATGGGACGTGGGTAGCCAAATACCCGATGCAAGAGTTGAGTATAAGAAAACAATTTGAGGAATTTGTGAGGAAGGATTTCCTGTGAAGATAGCAAACTCTAAACTACCCTGCTTCCATACCAATGACGTACTTCTTCCATTCCTGATGCACCCCGCTTTTTAGGTGTTTGGTGACCTCGAAATACAGACTACTATAGGGCCTGCGGGGCGGGTTGTGGAGCAACATATTAGCCTCCTTGGGGGTGCGGTTGCCTTTGTGGACATTGCAACGAACACAGGCAGTCACAATATTTTCCCAACTGTCACCCCCACCCCGCGATCGCGGAATCACATGATCCAGGGTTAGCTCATCCCCTGCATAGTTACAGTATTGGCAGGAATGGCCATCCCGGTGAAGGATATTCCGACGGGTCAGGGGGATTTCCGTATAGGGAACCCGCACATAATGCCGGAGGCGAATAACGGTGGGCAGCGGAAAGCCTGCATAAATGCATTTGCCGTTGTGTTCAACTTGCTCCGCCTTGCCCTTAATTAACAAGACAATCGCCCGCCGCCAGCTCGTAATATTGAGCGGTTCGTAGGAGGCGTTCAGCACCAGAACCTTGCTCATTGAGATATAGATGAAGAGAATGTGTGGGATATTTTCCCAGATAGTAACACAGCTCTTAAAAGCTCGACGCAGCAAATGCGGGTTTAAGGGATCTTAATTGTCTCAGCCATAAAACAAGTATTAGCTAGGGAGTCCGCCACCTAGAGCATCTACGTCACAAAAAATCAGGGGCAATCTCCGAAGATTGCCCCTGTACTTAAAAATTTTATTGGAATGTGAAACTGTCTAAGTTGACAACACCCTTGAGGTCTGGGTTATGTCTCTTTACTGGCCAACTTAACCTTGGTTGCTAGCCCTACCCATTGCAGGAACTGGATGGTCATCCAAGTGATATCAATTTCCCACCATTGCATCCCGTGGCGTGCCGAGTACTGGAATGCATGGTGGTTATTGTGCCAGCCTTCGCCATAGGTGAGAACCGCGACCCACCAGCAGTTAGTGGAGTGATCGTCCGTTTCATGGGTGCGATAACCAAAGAAATGAGTTGCACTGTTCACAAACCACGTGCAATGGAACACTAGCACGAGCCGTACAAAAATCCCCCAAACCACAAACGACCAACCCCCAATCAGATAAAGCATCCCTGCCAAGGCAATTTGAATGGGAAGAAAATACTTGTCTAAAAACAGATAAACGGGGTCACTGGCAATATCTTTGGTATAGCGGTGAATTTCTTTTTTAGCGGGTACTTCGTAAAACATCCAACCCATGTGGCTCCACCAAAACCCCCGACCTGAATTATGATGATCGGCTTCTTGATCAGAATAGGCGTGGTGATGACGGTGCAGACCAATCCACTCAATCACCCCTCCCTGACAGGTAAGACTGCCAAAGAAAACCAACAAATACTCTAACCACTTAGGGGTTTGAAAGCTGCGGTGAGTGACAAGGCGATGGAATCCTAGGGTGATTCCTAGGCAACCTGTAACCCAATGCAAAAATAGGGCGAGCAGAACTGCATTCCAGCTAAAGGTACTGGGTAGAAAGGCAAACAGCGCACCTAAATGAATAATTGCCATGAAGGTGATAATGTGCCATGAAACACGGGGCTGATTGGAAGTTGCAATAGTCATGCAGTAATCTCAATGGGGATTTTGAACCGGATTTGCGCGACAATAAGCCTCGCGCTGGTGTTATAAACGAGGACTTGATGAACAGCTTAATGAAGCAGTTACCAGAAGCTGAAAAAGTACTATCTCAAATTTTTTATGGAATCGACTCTCAGGTCAAGGAAAATCTTCAACGAGTTTTAGCTGCATTCCGTCATCATCGAGTTGGAACCCACCATTTTTCTAGTGTGACAGGTTATGGACACGATGATTTAGGTCGCCAAACCCTGGATCAGGTATTTGCCATGATTATGGGAGCTGAGGCAGCGGCAGTGCGAGTACAATTTGTCTCTGGCACCCACGCGATCGCCTGTGCGTTGTTTGGAGTCCTCCGCCCAGGGGATGAAATGCTAGCCGTAGCAGGTGCCCCCTACGATACCTTGGAAGAGGTAATTGGGGTGCGGGGAGAGAATCAAGGATCTCTCCGAGATTTTGGGGTAGATTATCGGCAATTAGAGTTAACGCCAGAAGGAAGCATTGATTGGCAAGGGTTAGATCAGGCCGTGAGTCCTCGGACTCGCTTGGTACTCATTCAGCGATCCTGCGGATATTCCTGGCGACCTAGCTTGGCGATCGCGGACATTGAAAAGATTATTTATCGGGTCAAACAGCAAAACCCCCAAACGATTTGTTTTGTTGATAACTGCTACGGTGAGTTTGTGGAGGCACAGGAACCGACCGCAGTGGGAGCCGATTTAATGGCTGGGTCTTTGATTAAAAACCCCGGTGGTACTATTGTAACCGCAGGTGGCTACGTTGCAGGACGCACGGAACTGGTAGAAGCGGCCACCTGTCGTCTCACTGCCCCTGGTATTGGCAGTTCTGGCGGTGCTACGTTTGATCAAAATCGCCTTCTTTTTCAAGGGTTATTTCTAGCACCGCAAATGGTGGGCGAAGCGATGAAGGGAAATCACTTAACTGCCCAGGTCTTTGCTCAGTTGGGCTATCCGGTGAATCCGCTGCCCCTCGCTCCCCGTCGCGATGTGATTCAAGGGATTCAACTGGGTTCCCCTGAAAAATTGATTGCCTTCTGCCGCGCCATCCAGCAACACTCTCCGGTTGGCTCTTACTTAGACCCCGTTCCAGCGGAAATGCCCGGTTACGAGAGCCAGTTGGTAATGGCAGGCGGTACCTTTATTGATGGCAGCACCTCAGAGTTTTCTGCCGATGGCCCCCTGCGGGAACCCTACACGGTCTTCTGCCAGGGCGGAACCCACTGGACTCATGTCGCGATCGCCCTAGAAACAGCGATCGCAGCCATTGGCTATGCTTAGAACTTGTTTGAAAAGTTCTGATCTTCATTCCGATAGCCTTCCTAGCCCCCCTAGCCCCCCAATTCTGGGGGGATCGGATTCAAAGTCCCCCAGCATTGGGGGATTTAGGGGGCTAATGCAGA
>JAYKHH010000089.1:0-3670 GCA_035285265.1 Leptolyngbyaceae cyanobacterium
CGGCGGTCGAGCGACTAAAGGACTCTGACCAGTGAGTTGCCACCGCAGTATGCAACTCCATCGGAACCGGAAAATTATTGATAAAGAAAGGAGACAGTTTCGGGGAGTTATCTTTGCTGATGTAGTCCTGAATCCGTTCTTGTAGGGTTTGCATTCGCGCCTCAAAATCTTCCCAGTCGCACAGTGTTAGCCGGACATGCTCCCGTTGATACAGGACATCCGTGGCTTCCGGGTTGAGTTCCAAAGCGCGATTGTAGGCTGCTAGGGCTTGGGTTAAATTTCCCTGAGCTTCGAGGGTATTGGCAAGGTTGGTGTATGCGCCTGCGTAGTTGGGGTCTAACTTCAACACCCGTTGAAAACAAGCCTGGGCTAATTCCATGTTGCTGGTCATCATCATCAGGCAACCGAGATTGTGGATGGCTTCCAAAAAGTCGGGTTTGAGGCGCATGGCTTGCCGAAAGCAAGCGATCGCCCCTTCAATATCCCCAACCTGTCGCAGCATATTCCCCAAATCCTGATGGGTTTCCGGGGCATCAGGCTCTAAGCGCAAGGCTTCTCTGAGGCAAGCTTCCGCTTCGATTAAACGGCGTTGATTCGCTAGCAGGTTCCCTAGGTTACGGTGGGCCAGCATAAAATCGGGCTGAAGTTGAAGGGCATGTTGATAGCTGGCGATCGCGGCCTCGGTTTTGCCTTGTAGTTGCCAAAGACTCCCTAAATTGCAATGGGCAGCAGCGAGTTGGGGATTTAGTTGAATCAGGTGTTGGTAGGCAGCAACGGCTTCTTCAAATTTGCCCAGGGTTTGCAGGGCATTGCCCAGGCGGTTGTAAGCTGCCAGATAATCGGGTTGTAGCCGGATTGCTTCTGTAAAGCAAGTTACCGCTGCTTCGAGATCTCCCTGCTTTGCCAATTGCTTGCCCTGCTCAAGTTGTAAACGGGCAGCGGCAGCGATGGGAGAAGTCGTTGAAACGGTGGGGGGCAGAGGGGTGGGAGCAGGGGAGATCGGAACACCCAGTTTTGAGGATAATAACTTGCGCGATCGCCGAACTTGATCATCCATTAACACTGGCGTTTGCCATCCCAACTTTTGCAACATTGGCTCTAGTCCCTGTTCGGTCAATGAGGTAGGGGTATAGACCACCTCTAGCTGCGGACAGTTTTCTTTCAGCAACGCCCGTTCGAGCAAGGCCATCATGCGGGTGCCAATACCCTGTTGCCGATAGCTCGGATCGACAAACAAGGAAATCAGTTCGGCTTGGAGATTGGGCAGGAGTTCAGCGATCGCGAACCCTACCAGTTCCCCAGCAATGGACGCAGATACCCCCACCAGTTCTCCGCGTTGCGGTTGGGTTTGCCAGCGTTTTTGCAAACTCGGATAGGTATAGGCATCGTAGGAAGCCAAACTCTCTGGGTTGAGATGGTAAACCTGCTGGAATTTGGGAGGAGCGATCGCGGGGGTAGGAAGCAGAAATGCTTCCTCATCAACCGGGTCTAACTCTAGTTCGTCAGGTGCCTTTCCCTCCCACACTTGTCGGGGAAGTCCGGCAATGGGCGTAATGGTGCCCAGGCTAGGACGCTTCACCGTAGGTTTGCTGGTGATGATCCCCCCCGAACCTGGAAAGGTAATCAGACGCTCAATGTCTTCGCCTTGAAATCCTAAGGCTTGGGGATAGGTGACACCAGGAAGGACAACAATATCAAAGAGTTCTTCAATCACTCCCTCAAAATTTAACCAATGGACAATGCTGCCATTGGTGAGATCAATGACCAGTAGCCCACACTGAGAGGTTTTACCTTCTGTGGCTAGGCGGGTTTCTAGGGTCAGACCACCAAAGGCTTTCGACCGGAGTTTAGACATGCCTACAAACGCAAAGTGATCCCAAAAGGCTAGCCCCCGCACAAAACCAGGACAAAAGGTGATGGGTACAAATTTGCTGCCCTCTAGGTAACCGAGTTCTCCAGTGCCAGCATTCAGGAGCCACAATTTGTCCTGATACCAGCGAGGCGAGTGGGGCATGGATAACCCCGTGGCGATAATTTCGTTGCTAGGAATATGCATAACAATGCCGCCCTGCTGCCGATGGTCGCGCCATCCAGCGGGGGAGTCTGTGGCGCTACAGGCAGTGACATAGGTGGGTTTCCCCTCTACCATCGCTAAGCCATTTAAATGACACCGATCTTCGGCAGCGAGTTTGGAGATAAAGGGCGGAGTCCAGACTGGCTCAAAACTATAGCCCGATTTCAGGGTTGCTAAACAACTAAAGTCCGTGTTGATAAAGAGGGGAACTCCGGTGGCATCGAGTACCACATCATGCACATTCAGATCCCCGGTGGTGTAACCCTGGGTGGGCACATAGAGGCGATCGCTCCCGTGATGGGTTTCCCCAGCGGCCAGTCGATTATCCAACCGCCAGATCTGATACCGCGTACTCATATAGATCTGATCCCGGTCAGCATATAAGCCCATCGGTTTATCAAATAACCGTTCCTGCAGGGCTAATCGTCCCTGGGGATTCCTACCCACCAGCACTAAGCGATTGGTTTGATAGGTCGTGAAGGCAAGGCTAATTTGGTTTTGATGCAGCCAATTATGAAGGTAGCGATCGCTATACACCTCAAGCCCTTGATTGGCATTGATCAAAGCAGTTTCTTCTGGGGAACAAGTCATGGCAAATCAAGCAGTTAGATGTGCATAGCAAAAATCAAGTCGCAAAAACTGGTCAACGGATCGTTCATGAAGTTGACTAGCAAGGATGAACCACCGTGATTCGGGGTTAGACCTGAGCATCGCCCTCCCTGCGGTTTCCTCTACCCTGGCTGAGGTTCGATGCCGTCTTAAGCTGGGGGAAACAAACCAAAGGCTTTGGCAATTCCCGCTAGCAAAGCCACCATCAGCCCTACCGTCACGCCCCGGTTAATAAATTCTTGGTTGTCGAGTCGTTTCCCAATGCCGTCTACTTTTTCCTCTAAGGCTCTAATTTCTCCGGATAACTTTTCATCTGACGTTTTAATGGCTCCCCGGATATCCGCCTGCCCGACCTCTAATTTGGTGAGGCGATCATCCACCTTGTCTAAACGTTGGTTCACCTCGCTAAACTTCTGGTTCACCTCGCTAAACTTCTGATTCACCTCGCTAAACTTCTGATTCACCTCGGTGAACTGCTTGTCCATCTTTTGGTTGACTTCGGTGAACTGTTTGTCCATCCTTTGCTCAAAGCGAATCAGGATGTCTTCGAGGGAGTAAGTGACGGTTGGGGGTGGGTTGGTCATGGGAAGAACTGGGTCAAGAGATCTGATTTCTAGAATAGGCGATTTCCCCAGCGGGGTCTGGCGGCTATCACCCAACGCCTCCTGGGAAGTTTCTTCCGGGGAACCCATCGTGACGAATCAGCAGGTTGATGGCAATGGCCAATCCAATTGATCGAGGGGCGATCGCGATTCAGTCAGGATTGGATCGCGGATTTTAATTTGGTTTTTTCAGTAACCGGGATGCCTTCCGCACACTCATCTATTGCTGAGGATCGGTGTGTGGGTTGCTGCTTTTACAAATCGGATGAAAGAAGATAGGCAACATTCACTAGTGCTGTGCATACAGATGCCCCAATCACACCCTGCATCATGCCAATTTTGCCCCGGCGTTTTAGCCGAATTGCCAGGGGAATAACGTAGAAGA
>JAYKHH010000090.1:0-3764 GCA_035285265.1 Leptolyngbyaceae cyanobacterium
TTTTGCATCTACTCTAGCAAAATCAGACTTAGGGAAAGGGGAAACCTTTAGCTCCTATCCATTATTGCAGTTGTTAGAGGAACCAAGCCTTCCTGAAACCCCGACAGCTCCTAAACCTACAATTGTCTTGATAGGGGCGCTATTTGGGTCAATTTTTTCGACTACAGGTTTGACATTGCTCTGGTGGCGTCAACGGATTCAGACCTATGTGAAGCGCCGGGGGAGACCGGGGTAATTAGGTGTCAGGTGTCAGGTGTCAGGTGTCAGGTGGGATTTTGGATGGGTATTGAGCGAAGTCGAAATAGGGATTTTGGATTGGGTCTGCGGTAGGGGCCATCCCCCCGTGGTGGCCCTCTTGTTAGGTGTTACTAGAAGACTGCACTATCCTCAGGTGAGATTCGATGTCAGGGAAGAGGGCAATTGGGAATGAAGATACAACCAGAGAATTTTCCTGAGCGGGTGGTTTGGTGGTCTATTGTGGGCATGTATGGATTCTTTGTGATCGGGGGGGTCTATGTGGCTGGCTCCGTGATCGGTTGGATTCTCTTTGGCTATTTCTGCAAACAATGGTGGCTTCAGAACGAGGAGACCCCTAACCATGAGCGGATTACAATTCCCTGGGTTACCTGGATTTGGATTGTGGGGATGCTGGTTATGGAGGTGGCGCTGGTTCTCGGTCACCTCGACTTTAATTTAGGAATAGGACTGATTATTAAATCCACCATTGGCTGGGCAAAAGGGTGGGCATTACTCGCATTATTTCCCTTGATGGGATGCTTAAAGATTCGTCCACAGTTGGTCTACCGAGCTGTGTGTATTCTCTGTTTTCATACCCTCCTTCTCTTTCCGTTCTTTTTTCTGGCGTACATCGCTCATCTTCCTCAAGTTTTGTACGTGTCTCCGCTCAAAGCGGTGGGTGGCCCTGGCCCCTATTTCTTTGATGTGCCTCTTTATGAAATTGATGCCACTACAGGAGTCGGTCGCTGGCGTTTCTTTACTCCATGGGCACCGGCTTTGGGGTTTGTAGGCAACATTTATTTCATTTTTTCACTTCAGGAAAAAGAGCGGAAATGGCGATGGGCGGGTATCGCTGGCTCGATTTTGATGTGTATTGTCCCTGCTTCTCGACTGGCTTTGCTGTCTCTTGTCTTGGTGATGGCAATTACTTGGTTCCTCACTAACTTCAGGCACCCGATTATGATGATGTGTATCGGCATCGGCAGTTTTGTTGGCGGGATACTATCACCAATTTTGGTCATCTCCTTTGAAAATTTTGTGGATGGCTTCAAAGGGGCGAGGGCTGCCTCAACGCGGGTACGCCAAACCTTAGGGGAAATCGCCGTTGATCGCTGGTGGAATGATGCCCCGATCTGGGGACATGGCGTGGTAGAAGAAGGCCCTCATCTGGTGGAATACATGCCGATTGGTTCTCACCACAGTTGGTTTGGGCTGTTGTTTGTGAAAGGGGCGGTTGGGTTTGCCGCCCTCGCAATTCCAATGATCTTCTCGTTGTTGGACTTGTTAATCAAGGCTCAGGATAATGCTGAGGCTGAAGTGGGCTTGAGTGTGTTAATTATTATTTTTCTATATACATTTGGTGAAAATCTGGAAATTCTCGCTTATCTGTTCTGGCCTGGCTTACTAATTATGGGAATTGCGTTTAGACAACCGCCTGGAATGCCCTCTGAGAATGTAGGCTGATCGCTGGAGAGGGTGAGTTTGATAACGAATCTTTATTCGTGGTGGTCTGCATTGCTGTGCCATTGGTTCAGTATGTCCTTCACTAAAACTTCTTTGATCCAAATTTGCAACACAATCAGCAGGGGCACGGCCAAAAATAGACCTAAAAACCCAAAGAAAATCGAGAAGACAACCACGGACAATACGGTAAAGAGCGGGAGTAGAGAAACCTGTTGCTGCATCACCACGGGAACTAAGATCAGACTCTCAAACTGCTGAATCAGAATATATAAAATGATGACCGCGATCGCCTTCCAAGGGGCATCGAGCACCGCCAGCAATGCGGGTGGAATCACACTTAAGGTTGGCCCTACATTGGGAATGAATTCCAGCAGACCTGCCAACAGGGCATTGACGAGGGGCAGAGGGACTTGTAAGACCAGTAAACCGATATAGCTGGTAATGGCAATCACAGCCATTGCTAGTAGGGTGCCTCTGATCCAACCCACTAAGGAGGCTTCACACTGGACTAGAATGCCATCTACGCGCTGGCGATAGAAAGCTGGAAATGCCTGGATCAAGACCTGTCGATATTGCCCAGGATTGGCTAGGAGCATCACGGTTGCTGCGAAGAATAGCAAGAAGCTTAAAACTACTGTGACTGAGTTACTAACCAAGGCAAAAAAGTTTCCGAGCAGCCGAGTCACCCAAGTCTGAAGGTTTTGTAGAAGCGTTCCTAGGGCACGACCATTTTCTAAGACCTGACCTGGAATCCTGGTTTGCAGCCAATCATAGCCTACCCGTAGTTGGTTAATAGCCTGAGGCAGCAAGCTAGTCAGTTGCTGGAACTGCTCCACCAGTTGGGGCGCAATGATGGCAAAGAATCCCAAGAGGATCAGCAGTAATGAAATAACGGTGATCGCGATCGCCATGCCTCGCCGCATCCGCATCTGTTGCAAAGATTGCACCACTCGGTTGAGGACTGTTGCAAGTACAACGGCTGCAAAAACCAGCAATAACACTTGCCGAATTTGCCACAAAATATAGATAGAGATGATCAGAACGAGTAAGCTAACCCATTGTCCTAAAAGCACAAGGCTACCTCCCATGGGTGGATGTGTGCAACACTTGTGCTGACTTTAATTGTTTCAAGTGAAGAATTCGTCTTCCCTGATTCAGATTTTGGATTTTGGATTTTGGATTTTGGATTTTGGATTTTGGATTTTGGATTTTAGATTGGGGTAGGGGCCATCCCCCCGTGGTGGCCCTCTTCAGATTTTAGATTTTGGATTGAAGAGTTATCTTATTTCTCCGTGTTCTCCCCCTCCTGACTACAGGGCTTTATCGCTCATCAACCAAATCCTTGCCGAAGGGGAGTAAGGCCAGCATCATTAGCTTGAAATGTTGCAGGGCAAAGGGAATCCCGATGATCGTGATGGCTAGGATCAAGCCGTGGACTAGATGGGCGAGGGCAATTCCCCAGCCAAAGAAGATGATCCAGATGACGTTGAAAATGGTTGCCAGGGCAGAGTTGGCGCTGGGGCTACTGACGACCTTCTTACCAAAGGGCGTGAGGGTGGCAATGCCGAGCTTAATCGCCTGAAACCCAAAGGGGATGCCGATAATGGTGAGGCAGATCGAAAGTCCGCCAATGATGTAGCCTAGCCCTGTGACCAAGCCACCGAAAATCAGCCAAATGATATTTCCTAGTAAGCTCAAGGGTGACTCCCAGAAATCTTCAACGGACGCTATCTCAATCATAGGTTGCGGTTCCATGGCTCACAACTTGGAGCAAGGAAATCAGATCAAGATCCGGGTTGGGACGTAGCAGATGCCAATTCGCCTCTATGATTAAAAAGTTGTAATTCGCGTATTAGGCTAGATGCAAAGCGTGAGGGAAGTTGCCCTCTTGAGTTGCTAACTGGAAAGAGCCTACTGGAAAAAGTATTTATGTCTCCTCAGCAGTCCTCTCCTGAACCCCAAGATAGTTCATCGTTAGAAGCGATTCGTGCCGCCCGTTTGCAGAAGGTAGAACAGCTCAAACAAGCAGGACTGAATCCCTATGCCTATCAGTGGGAGTCTAC
>JAYKHH010000091.1:0-4241 GCA_035285265.1 Leptolyngbyaceae cyanobacterium
CTCAGCACGGCTATCTTAGCCCTTAGCCTTGTGCGTTGAATCTCCTTCGCAGTCCACCATCCCTGCTCAAAGCTTGCTGCTGATAGCATCAGAAATCCGTCAGATAAGGGATTAAGAGGACTCGCAATTCCGTGGGTAGCAAAATAAAGCAAACTGGATTCTACTGCCCTTGCTACAATCTCTGTTTTAGTTGCTTTTTTCCCAATCAGCGGCACAGCATTTAGCATTTTTGCAACTGCTTGGGCCTCTTGCTCTGCACCCGTTAAAGGCGGAATTGACCAACCGCTACTTTTTGGCAGATCAGGATTGCCCACTATCAACGGAGATGCAAAGGCATATTGTGAATTCCAGGGAGATAAACGTGCCCCTAAGTCAAATAAACTAGGCGCAATAGAAATTGACATTCTATCAATTAGAAAAGAGTTGTCTTGGAATGGCTGCAAGATGGCATAGGGCACTGCACCAATTTGAAAAATGGGTACAACAATTAAATGGGCTACGGCATCCAATTTATTTGCCACTGGAGCAGGCAACAAAATTTGAGTAAGATGAGCAATGGCTTGATTCAGTGAGCTTTCTAAAGACGTTTTGACTGGCACAACTTTTTTGCTGGACTGATAACGAGGCGCACGAGATTCCTGTAGGGAATCCACATCCAGCAAGTTTCTCAAATTGACAATCGCTGCATCAATCTGCTGGTCTGATATGCGTTGCTTTTGATATGCCTGTATACCCTTCTTGTCAACCAGCCAAACCTGAAGATTGTCCTTTTCATAGGAATAGAAGAGCACAGCAGTCTTATCTGGGTATGCTACTTGCCCAGGTGCCTCATCAGCGTCAATCTGTTCCTCACGCACCTCTAAAACTCTTGCAATGTTGTGAGAAGATACGTCAGGGAGAGCCATGATTGGAGTTTTACGGAATCCTGCCAAATCCGCAAGTTCTCGTTTATGTTTTGCAGCAGCCTGATCAAATAGCTGAGCGATAGAATTTGGAGGATTTTGAGCATAGGTTACTGAAGCCCAGGCACATAGAAAAAAAGGAACAATTTTGAGGATCTGTCTGCGTTGCATAAAATTTGTCTATAGATCGATAGAAGTAACCTGGAAATTACATTCGCTCGTCGGCGATCGCCCACTATCTGGAGTCATGGGGAAGGGGTTTACGGGTTACGCCGCGCCTTCACCCTAGCGGGAGCCGAAAGTCAAGTGATGAGCCTCCTGTCAATGATTAGACCATACGAGAATTGGTCACGGGGTATTACCAAAATACAGGCAGACTGGGAAGTCTGCCTGGAACGACAGAACCTGGATGACTTAAAACAAGCCCCTCCTATTTAATTACAGGTACCCCTAAATCGATCCTGATGGAGGACGAGGACATGGCAGCGACTTGTATGGGAGAATCGAACCATGTTACCCACCGATTTGCTGATTCATCGCCAAAATGGGGAAGAAATTGCCCCCAAGCGCCTGAAAATTGATGCTCAGAATCTTGCGATCGCCACTGACCTGATTACCCTATTTCAGCAAGCCCAGGGGAAAAGTCAGGGTGAACTCAATCGGCAGTTACAGGAATTAGAGGGCGATCGCCCCGACTATCGCGTTAAAAGAGGGTTGGCTCACCTACTCAAGAGTGCCCTATCTACCTTTGAAGTTGTGAGTCCCCTCGATCCAGAGGAACTGCGTCAGCGAGTTTTTACGGTAGCGGCTACGTCCCTGCCCAGCCCTCAACGCACGCCCCAAGTATTGGTCAAGGTTGCCGACCTCTTAAGCCAAGAACTCAGCCATGAAGTTTTGCCAGAGCAGGTTCAAGCAGGTTTATATGCCGACTTAGCCGAAAATCGTCTCCTAACTCAGTTTGAAGCTCCCACCCCAGAAGCTTTGCTGCACCGCTATAACCTCTCCCAGGTGCAGGGGGTGTTTTATCGCGCTAGCCACATCACGATCAATGCCCACCGCAATGATCCAGGGGAATACAAGCTGCTGTTTCGGTACCTGAAGCTATTTCAGTTAATGACCTATATTGAAGGCGATGCCGATCATGGGTTTACGATTACCATTGATGGGCCGACGAGCTTATTTAAGGCAAGTACCCGCTACGGTCTAGATCTCGCCAAGCTGCTACCTGCGCTGCTGCATGTAACGAAGTGGAGCCTGAAGGCAACTCTACAGGAACGAGATCCCTATACCAAGGCTCAGAGAACTCGACACTTTAGTTTGGATTCTACCTGTGGCTTAGTTTCCCACTATCCACCCGGCAAGCCCTATGACAGTATGTTAGAAATGGCTTTTGCAGAGCGCTGGGCAGAGCTGCCTACAGATTGGCGATTAGAGCGGGAAGTAGACCTCATCCCCATTCCAGGCAGTGTGATGATTCCTGACTTTCGCCTGGTGCATCCCGATGGACGCACCTTTCTCTTAGAAATTGTTGGGTACTGGCGACCCGAATATCTCCGTAAAAAGTTTTCGCAGGTTCGTCAGTCAGGTTGCGACAATTTAATTTTGGCGATTTCAGAACGGCTCAACCTGGAAAAAGCAGGGGTTAAGGTCAATGAAATTACGGTGCCAGTTGTGTGGTTCAAGGATAAGCTATCGCCTAAAGCCGTATTGGCAATCCTAAGTTAAGAGAATAACTTAGGAACCTCCTGTCCATCCATACTTCCAAAGCTTCAAGATCGAATGCCTAAGGGCTATCGGGTGGCTGAATCCAAAACCAATCGCGCAACGCTTCATCCTGAGTCTGACTGACTCGAACTACGTGCTGAAGTAAACAAGTATTCGCCTCGGCTTCAGTCTGAAACTCCCCAACGAAATAATCTTCTCGTGCAAATGTGTCATGACCATAAACCTTCCAGGTTCTATTGGACATCTGCACCCCTCCTAATTGCCTACTAAAGTGACTCCATGCGAACAGGTCAACCTTAGCACAGCGCTACACCACTCTCCGGTTTCGTGCCAATGTGCTTAAACACAGTTAGAGCTTGGGCTACCACTTGATCCATGTTGTAGTACTTATAAGTGGCTAGCCGTCCCACAAAATGGACATTGGGAGTGGCATCTGCCAATGCCTTGTATTTCTTATAGAGTTCAGCATTCTCAGAACGCGGCACTGGATAGTAGGGATCCCCCTCTGCGCGAGGGAATTCGTAGACAATACTAGTCTTGGGGTGTTCCTGACCCGTTAAATATTTAAACTCCGTGACCCGTGTATACAGATGCTCATTGGGGTAGTTAATCACCGGAGCGGGCTGATAGACCGGGACATGATGGGTTTCGTGCTTGAATTCCAGGGAGCGATAGGGTAACTTCCCATAGCGGTAGTCAAAAAACTCATCAATGGGGCCTGTATAGATCGTCTCCTGGCAAGGGATGGCCTGACTAATCTCCCGATAATCGGTGTTGAGCATCACCTTAATCTGGGGATGCGCCAACATCCGCTCGAACATGCGGGTAAAACCATGGAGCGGCATCGCCTGGTAAGTATCGGTAAAATAGCGGTCATCCCGGTTGGTGCGGGTGGGAATACGGGCAATCACCGATTTGTCCAATTCCGATGGGTCAAGCCCCCATTGCTTGCGGGTATAACCCCGGAAAAACTTTTCGTATAGTTCTCGACCCACCTGACTGACCACCACATCTTCGGAGGTGCGGATGTGTTCCTTGGGTTGGGCGATCGCTGCAAAAAATTCCTGAATCTGAAAGGAACTGAGGTTGAGGCTATAGAGTTGGTTGATCGTATCCAGATTGATCGGGATCGGCAACAACTGACCCTCGACACTGGCACGAACCCGGTGCTCGTAAGTGCGCCACTCCGTAAATTGCGAGAGATAGTCAAAGACTTCCCGTGAGTTCGTATGAAAGATGTGAGGGCCGTACTTATGAACCAAAATACCTGCCGGGTCGTAATGATCATAGGCATTGCCGCCAATATGATTGCGTCGATCCACAATCAACACCTGCTTCCCTAATTGGCTCGCAAGGCGCTCCGCCAGAACACAACCCGAAAAGCCTGCTCCTACAATCAAGTAGTCAAACAAGCATTCCCTGACAAGATTGCTCTGTGGGTGCTTACTACCTATCGCTGGAGTTTTGCCATTCCTGGGTTCGGCTTGACTCTGGGACAGACTCGTATTGGGATTGGGTTCGTAGGTCTTTGCGGGTGAGGTAATCACGTTAGTATCCTAGTTCCACAGTTAATTGCTTTGAGAAGACACCTATCTATCGAGGAGTTGAGCCATT
>JAYKHH010000092.1:0-3954 GCA_035285265.1 Leptolyngbyaceae cyanobacterium
GGTTCAAGCTGCGATCGAAGCCAAGGCCGTAGCCATTACCCAATAAATTAGAATCTGGCTGTTCCCTCAATCCAAAATCTAGAATCCAAAACCTGCCCTGAGCTGTTCGACTTCGCTCACGGTAAACTGCGTCGAAGGGTCCAAAATTCTTCTCTACTGTTTAGCCGCCAAGGTAAAAGCTCTAAAACTACGGGCTTGCTGTTCAATGCGAGTGGCAAGGCGATCGCACACCAAGTGACACAGCTCAAAAATCAGATCATCTTCCACACTGTAGTAAGCAGCGGTTCCTTGACTGCGTCGTTTCAGAATCCCTGCCTGGAGCATGACCTTCAAGTGTTTTGACACATTTGCCTGACTCATTTCTGTAGCTTCAACGAGATCCTGTACACATTTTTCACCGTCTCGTAGCAAGTCCAGAATCTTGAGGCGCATAGGCTCCCCTAAAACGCTGAAGTATTCGGCAACGTGAAGCACAACGTCCTGCGGTACAGGTTTTATGAGTTTCATGACACTCTAAGCTATCAAGGAAACAGATCCCCAAATTCTAGCAGTCAACCCTTGTATAGCGATAGAGCAATCAAGCAATTTGGGGATGATATTTTCTTAAATATGTAGACTGAGGCCGCGAACCGGCAAGTTTCCCAGGGGTAGCATGGCAGTCCATGCCCCTAGGAGGGGTGTTTAGGCATATCCAGCCAAACTTCATTCTTGCCTTGGTGAGTGGTTTTAACCCATTTAAGTCGCTTAGGGCGAATTGACATCCGAGCCGTCGTACTAGCAATCACAGGTAACCAGTGCAGCATGTATAAGGTGCCCCGCAAGGTTTGGAGTAAGGTAACTAACAAAGAAGTTAGCTTGGAAGATTTTTGATCCGCTGACTCGACGGATGGATGCATTCGACGCAGACCAATAAACATCCCCA
The DNA here is from genome assembly GCA_035285265.1 of Leptolyngbyaceae cyanobacterium. Lineage (GTDB taxonomy): Bacteria > Cyanobacteriota > Cyanobacteriia > JARCMD01 > JARCMD01 > JAYKHH01. Next base: position 923 of record JAYKHH010000092.1, read on the forward strand.
TGAGGGAAAGGGTCAAGGTCAACCCTGTGACCGGACTGAGAATTGGCATCCGATTGCGGGCGATCGCCATCACAAAGTCAGGCACTGCAGCCGTCGGTAAAATATACTGGGTAATCCAAAACATCAGCAAATCAAAGGTTTTCCGTAGCCCCAGGCGGTTATGGGCAATGAGTCGCCAATAATCTAAATAGCGCTGATATCCACCCTCTGCCCAACGATTGCGTTGGTGCCAGAGACCGAGGGCATTGGTAACACCCTCCTCATCCACTGCTGGAAATGCCAAGAAGCCAATATCCCACTGGTTTAGATGCAGTCGCAGGGTTAAATCCAGATCATCGGTGATGGTTTCTTCATTCCATCCCCCACAGCTCTTTAAGGCACTTCGCCGAACAAATTGACCGTTGCCGCGCAGTTCGCCAATTCCGCCGATAGCAATTCGTTGTTGCTGAAAAAAGCTGTCTAGAGCCATTTCAGCACTTTGACCGCGTGTCCATAGATTCGTAGAGGCATTGGCGATCGCCTTACGAACCTGAACCGCTCCCATTTGAGGAGGGTCAAACAACGGCAGCACTTGCCGGAGTAAATCGGGCGGAACGTGAGCATCCGCATCAAACACGGCAACAATTTCACCGTGGGTCAGAGACAATGCCTGATTCAAAGCTCCTGACTTACCGCCCGTCGCATCCCCAGAACGATGAATGACTTTGAGCTGCGGATAAACCTGAGTCAGTTGATCTAGCAAGATGGGGGTTTTGTCCGTACTGTTATCGTTAATCACCCAAAGTTCATAGCGATCGCTCGGATAATCCAGGTTGCACAGAGCTTTGACTAAATTACCAATCACCGCCTCCTCATTTTTGGCTGCTACGAGTAAGGAAACAGAGGGAAAGGCAACTTCTGGGTCAAGCTCAACACCCGCCTCGTCTGAGCGAGGCACCGGAGCAGCAGCGGGTCGAGCTAGCATCATCCGTACGGCATGGATTCCCATAAGGGTCGTAAGACCCAGGATTAACCAAATACCCCAGGAAACCAAGTGCAGCAGAATGGTTCCCGTCCAAATGATTGTTAAAGTAATGGCAGCTTTACGTCTGCGGCCTGACATCCCTAGGGAGTAGCTACTTTCTTCCTCCACTTCGGAGTCTGACCAATCAGTTAAGAGGGAGCTGAGAGGTTCCAGCTCCTTGTCAGTTTCGTTCTCTGTCCAGGAATTCTCCCGCATAGGTTGTTTGCTTCCATTACCAAATATTGGTTGATACGCGGATAATGGCTAACTGTGATCTCAGTAGGCTGTTATCCAAGCATTCATTAACAGATTTACATAGTTGTGCGCTGTTGAGCTAGAGAATGTACTAAGATCCCAAGGACTTGGGAATAATATTTTTGCATCTGCAAAAAATCGAGGAAGATTTAAAGCATGTCCATTAAAGATCTACAACCGGCTGATAATCGGGATGTGATCCTCTATATGCCTTACTACCAGGCTAATAGGAAGAGTGTTTTACCATTAGCTATTAGTCTTTATCAGCAAGGTTCACTAGAAGGCACACGAAATATTGAAGGGGGAGACGGTATCCCCTTTATTGCAACCTGGAATGTTTCCAAACTCCCTGCGGACTTGACCCGTTGCCGAATGCTATTCGATGGGAATACGGAGCTGAGTTATGAACTGATGCTGGCAAGCTACGAGTTTGTTGATTTCTTAATTGATGTGCTGATCGGATTTAAGCGATCGCGCGTAGCAGACTTCTCGCAGCCGTTCTACCGCAAGCTCTTGAAGCTGGAAGACTGAGCCATGTATGGCCTCAGGGACAAGCCTGATGTTGCTGAGGAGGTAATTCCTCTAGCAAGGAGGTTGTGTTCAGCTTTGAGTAGACAGAGAGTCACTCTAGAAATAGACGACAATAGAGGGGTCTCAATAAGTTTGTAATGCGTAATCAGGAGTGAGGGCGTGGCAAATACCCCTAAATGTCTGCTAATTGGCTCGGTAGAAGCTTACAGTGGCAAGTCAGCAACAAGTTTAGGGTTGGCTCGACTGTTTCAGAAACAGGGATTGGATATTGGCTACGGTAAGCCCATTGGAACTTGCTTAAGTGCCTCGCAAGCAGATGTCATTGATGAAGATGTCATTGATGAAGATGTGCGGTTTATCGCTCAGACTTTGGATCTGCCAGCCCATCGGCTCTGTCCAACCCTCTTGATGTTGGATGAAACTACAATTCAGCATCGCTTGGCTGAAAAAGACCAGACGGATTACCGTCAAGTTCTGATGCAATCCCTGCAACTCCAGAACAGTGACTTGATTTTGTTAGAGGGCCCAGGAACCCTGGACGAAGGAAATCTGTTTGATCTGTCCTTAGCCCAGATTGCTGAAGCAATTGATGCGGCGGTTCTATTGGTAGCGCGTTTTCACTCTTCCCTAGTAGTGGATGCTCTTCTGTCTGCCCGTCAATTGTTGGGTAATCGTTTGGTAGGGGTGTTAATTAACGACATTCCTACGGATCAATTCCAGGGGATTACTGATTTCGTACAGCCGTTTTTAGAGAAACAGGGTATTCCTGTGTTGGGATTAATGCCTCGCAGTGACTTGCTTCGCAGTGTCAGTGTTCGGGAGTTAGTCCACCAACTCCGGGCTGAGGTGTTGTGCCGGAGCGATCGCCTCGATTTGATGGTGGAAAGCTTAAGGATTGGGGCCATGAATGTGAATTCAGCACTCAAGTATTTCCAACAAGCTCGCCATATGGCGGTTGTTACGGGAGGCGATCGCACGGAGATCCAGCTAGCAGCCCTGGAAACTTCCACCCATTGCCTAATTTTGACGGGTTCTTTACCACCCTCTCCGCAAATTCTAAGTCGAGCTGAAGATCTGGAGATTCCGATCTTGGCGGTGGATCTAGATACCCTGGCTACGGTTGAGATCATTAATCGGGCCTTTGGCAAGGTGCGGCTGCATGAACCCGAAAAGCTCCAATGTGTGAGTCAAATGATGGTAGATCACTTTGACATTCAACGCTTGATGGCTCAATTACAGCTAG
>JAYKHH010000093.1:0-8583 GCA_035285265.1 Leptolyngbyaceae cyanobacterium
AAGCCTTAAAACACGGCTACGTTGGCTTAAATCTGGTCATTCAGGCTTTCTTAAACGATCAGTCAGAACTGGTTCGCAAACAGGCTTATTTAATTCTACGAGAGCGGACAGAACCCAGAGTTAGGCACGTCCTAGCCCTATTTTCTAAGCTAGGGATCAACTACACTCACCTACGAAATCTGTTGGTTTCTAAAAGGTGGCGAGAAGCTGATCAGGAAACCAAAGCCCTTTTGTTTCAAGTCTCTACCCTACAACAAGGTGGAGAAGAAGGCACTCCAGAAAGGAAACGGCTAACGGATGCTCAAATTGCCAACTTACCCTGCGAAGATCTACAAATCATGGATCGACTCTGGGTTAAATACAGTCGGGGACGCTTCGGCTTTAGCATTCAGCAGCGCATTTGGCAGAAATGCTACCAAACCTTTTGGGATAAGGGTGAAATGTGGCAGGTCTTTGCCAATCGGGTTGGCTGGCGAGAAAGTTTTCTGCAATCCTATCACTGGCGGCGTTACGACGAACTCATTTTCAACCTAAAGGCACCAGAAGGACATCTTCCCCATCTAGGCGATCAGTTTGGTATCCATACTGTTGAGGCATTTAGCAAGGTATTAACGGAATGCCAGCATACTCATTCAAACTAACTTTCCTTTTGAAAAATTCGTTAATAGAAAATTCGTGAAGAATTTAGAGGAAACTGTCGGAGCACATGGTTATGTGCTCCGACAGTTTCCTAGGCGTTAACAGGGGTGCGTTGCTCTTTGAACTCAGCTACAATCTGACGGAATTGATCTCCCTCGATGGTCTCTTGCTCTAATAGAACCTCTACCAACTGATCCATCACAGGTCGATGTTCGCGGATGAGCTGACGGGCCGTTTCATAGCAACGAATCGCGATCGCCCGCACTTGACGGTCAATCTTGGCAGCCACTTCCTCAGAATATTCGGCACGAGGCATAAAGTCCCGCCCTAGAAACACTTCATTATTAGGGCTTTCCAAGGCTACAGGCCCTAAGTCTGACATGCCGTAGAACGTCACCATTTGTCGGGCTAGTTTAGTCACCCCTCGAATATCGCTACCGGCCCCCGTGTCAATTTCATCCTCTCCAAATACCTCGGCTTCCGCTGCTCTCCCCCCTAAATACACGGTGATTTCGTCTAAAATCCACGAGCGCGTATAGAGACCACTATCAATGGTTTCTTCATTGGGTAGGGCTTGGGTAAAGCCTTCAATGCCCCCTGAACGGGGGATAATCGTCACCTTATTGAGGGGGTCAGAGTTCTTTAAGAGGGTCATCAAGAGGGCATGACCCACCTCATGGTAAGCCGTCATCCGTTTGCGATTGCTATCGAGCAAGGGGTTAAGTTTGAGGCCGATGGAGATGCGATCAATGGCATCATCCACTTCTAGGGGGGTCATGGCTTCCTTGCGCCTACGAGCCGTGAGAATGGCAGCTTCATTCAAAAGGTTGGCCAAGTCTGCCCCTGAGAAGCCAGGAGTGCGCCGAGCGATCGCTTCTAGCGACACTTCCGGTGCCATCTTCTTATTCCGAGCATGAACCTGCAGAATGCCCAACCGACCACTGTAGGTGGGTAAGTCCACCGTAACTTGACGGTCAAAACGGCCTGGGCGTAGTAAGGCGGAATCCAGCACATCGGGACGGTTCGTTGCGGCGATGATAATAATGCCATTGTTGCCTTCAAACCCGTCCATTTCCGTGAGCAACTGGTTGAGGGTCTGCTCCCGCTCATCGTTGCCACCGCCAATGCCAGCCCCCCGTTGCCGACCCACGGCATCAATCTCATCAATAAAGATAATGCAGGGAGCGTTTTCCTTGGCTTTCTTAAACAGGTCGCGTACCCGTGAAGCCCCGACTCCCACAAACATCTCCACAAATTCGGAACCAGAGATACTGAAAAAGGCCACCCCTGCTTCTCCGGCGATCGCCTTGGCGAGGAGCGTTTTTCCGGTACCCGGTGGCCCAATCAGTAACACCCCCTTCGGAATGCGGGCACCAATGGCGGTAAACCGCTCTGGCTTTTTCAAGAAGGTTACCACTTCCTGAAGTTCTTCCTTGGCTTCTTCGATCCCCGAAACGTCATCAAAGGTGACTCCGGTCTTGGCTTCCATCTGGAACTTCGCTTTAGACTTGCCAAAACTCATGGCTTGCCCTGGCCCATTCGTAGAACGACGAATAATCATCATCAGTCCAGCAATCAGCAGGAAGATTAAGAGCAGATTCACTAAAAGCCCGATCGCCGCGCTGTTATCGCTGGAAGGTTGTAAATCGTATTCAACCTCATTAGCCTTGAGCTTTTGAATTAACTCTGGGTTTTGGTTGCCTTCAAATAAAACAACTTCCTGCGGGGGATCCGTTTTCTTTTGCCCCTCTAATCGAACTCTGGCAATTCGCTGAGTCGGGTCAATTTCTACTCTGGTAACTTGGCCCGCATCGATTTGCTTGAGCAGTTGACTATAGCTTAGGGAGTTATCTCCGGGTTTCGCCAAGACGGGCGCACTGAGCAATAAACTCTGAACTACCAGCCAACCTGCTGTCAGGGTGCTGGCAAGAACTGATTTGTTGGGCGATCGCTGCTTGCCTGACACCTGGATTTGGAAGCCTTTCATACCTGAGTTGCCTTTTTCTGCTGCCTTATAACGACCTGTTCCTAAAACTGCGCTGTGTAAGTTGCATCCACAGTCAGTTGCATCCACAGCCAGCAGTTTAGGACTTCTCAAATCTAGTCTAACTGCAGTCAACCTAGCTGTGCCCAAATCGGGTTGTCATCTATCCCATGATCAAATCAAGATAGTGCTCTACCCTTTCATAGTTCTGACGCCTGAAGATAGATAAACAATTAACGCCCAAGTTGCAAGCCTGGAGCATTCCAACGCTCTCAGTTTGGCAAAATTAAGCGATCAACGCTAAAATAAGTCATAGTCATAACGACTTCGTTTTAGCTCACATCGAATCCCCTCGGAGGAATCACTTCGTATGGCCAAATTTATAGGACTGGGCGGTAGCTTAAGGCAAAACTCCTATAGCCAGCAAGCTTTGAAGCTTGCTGCTCAACGTATGGAAACATTGGGTGGTTCGGTTGAAATTCTAGACCTGAGAACTTTGACACTACCCTTTTGTAACGGCGAAGATCAGTATCCTGAATACCCTGACGTAACACGTCTGCGCCAAGCGGTCAAAGGTGCGGACGGACTGATTTTGTCAACTCCCGAATACCATGGAGGCGCGAGTGGGGTTCTCAAAAATGCCTTGGATTTAATGGGTTTTGATGAGTTAAGCCATAAAGTAGTGGGACTCATCAGTGTCTTAGGGGGGCAACCGAATAGCAATGCCCTGAATGAATTGCGCCTGATTATGCGTTGGGTGCATGCGTGGGTGATCCCCGAACAGGTTGCGATCGGACAAGCCGGTCAAGCCTTTAGTCCAGAGGGGGAAATTCTAGACGCGAGGCTATCTCAGCGACTCGATCAGTTCACCCAAAGTCTCTTTGAGTCAACCCTTAAGTTGCGGAGTTAGAGGGATAAACTGAACTACTCAGCCACTAGAACCACTCAGCCGCTAGAACTACTCAGTCACTAATGGTTCTGTAGTTTCAGCCGCTTGCCCACTCGCAGGCAACTCCAAACAGTAACCAGCACCGTATACAGTCTTAATGAATCGGGGATGGCGAGGATCCGGCTCCAGCTTGGTTCTCAGGTGTCTAACGTGAACTCGGATAGTTTCGATATCATCATCGGGATCGTAGCCCCAGACTTCCTTGAGAATCTCGCTGGGGGAAACGGTTTGACCATGACGTTGGAGCAAACAATGGATTAATTCAAACTCCAAATGGGTCAATTTGACAGTTTGATCAAACCAGATTGCCTCAAAGCGCTCAGGCACTAGAGTTAAGGGACCGTAGTTTAAGATTTCACTGTGTTTGGCAGCCTGGGGAATCCGGTCTGTACGACGCAGCAACGCCCGTACCCGCGCTAACATTTCCTCAACTTCAAAGGGCTTGGTGAGGTAGTCATCAGCTCCCGCATTAAAACCACCCACTTTATCTTGAGTCTGCCCCAAAGCAGTCAACATCAAAACGGGGATATCTGCCGTGCGCTCATCTCGGCGTAAACGCTGGCAAATCGTGAAACCGTCAACCTTAGGTAGCATCAGATCTAGCATGACTAGATCGGGTTGGAGTTGAAGGGCCAAGGCTTGGCCCTTGATGCCGTCTGGTGCTCGACTAACATCATAGCCAGCCATTTCCAAGTTAACGGCCACTAATTCTGAGATCGCTGGGTCATCATCAATAACAAGTATGCGAGGCATCGTGACAATTGTGAGCTACAGGGTCGCTTTAAGCTTTGAGAAAAAAGCATTTGAGAATCCTAAAGATTCCTGTACAGATTATAAGCAAGGATTCTAAATTCTTTCTGAAATCTTGACAAGCTTCCCGAATAATCCGTCTACATGCAGATGATAAAACGCTGATTAACCTTAGAGAGCTTAGAAGTGTGAGCATAGCATGATGGGGGTCATGTCTTTCTTACATTATGGCTGACCGTGGGAAATCAGCCATCCTAGCTGAATAATTCCGTTGGTTTCAGGACTTACACAGTTGTTTAACCTAGGGCAGGATTAAATTGACGCGCCTCAGTTTCATGGGGAAAATAGGTAAACCTGCTAAGATTTGCTCATTGTATCGACAGACACCTGCTAGGGAATTGGCCCAAAAGACACAATTTACTGAAGATGCACACCCCTCGTCTCCTGCTCCTCGACAGGGGGGATGGATAGGTACCTTGGTTACAGTTGCTTTCTTAGTCAGCGCTGCAGGTTTAACCGTGGGTGCTACATGGCTAGGAATTACACTAATGGTTGATCCCGACGCTATTGTTTGGCTCAACCGTTTCCTACCTGCTTGGACTCGGATTTCTATCGCTAGCCAAACCTCCCTACAAAACTTATCTGAAATTCAGGTCAGTATTAAGCGCAGGGGGCTGCTCCCTGGTGAGCCTATCGCTCTCCAAGTACCTGGCACTGAAAAGGATGCAGCATCTAGTGATTTGTTGCTACCCGTTTGGTCACAACAGCCCACTCGGCAGATTGTGGAACTGAGGGTCTACTCTGCGGAGCAACCCCCTATAGGTGGCTTCCTGGCTGGAGACGAAACCAGAACGGAACGGGGAAAATACTTTTGGCCTAACACTCCCGTAACTGTGACTGGCCCTGATCAGTCCTTCGTATTGGGAAGATTAGCTCCAACCCAGTCAGCGAAACAAAACCTGAGGCAAACCTTGCCATTTACAGCGCTGCAACGATTGCAGGGTCAGGTTTCGACTCCCGGTATTTGGCTGAATTTGAGTGGTCAGGTAACGGTCAAGGACACCCAGATTGCCTATGGACAAGTGGTTCATTACAATCCCAACCGGACTCACTTAAGTTTGATGCTGCAGTGGGCTAGTCTAGCAGGGAAAGCTCCCTACTGGCAGGAGGTCACGGCAGGAGGACTGCCTGAGTTAGTTGTGGATCAAACAGTGGGACTAGAACCTCAGTTTGATGTGTACCAACTTAAACCACGTAATTTTCTACCAAACCCGATTCAACTAGAGGCAATTTCCTTAACTGCACCTGCCTTGCAGGGTCGAACCTATGAGCAGATTCTGTCCTTGGCTCGTAGTGGTCTATGGTCTCCAGCGGTCCAGTGGTTGCAGTCTGTGAAACAACAACTCCAAGCTAAGTCTCAAGGGTGGCCTGCGGCTGCCCAAGCCCAGATGGATTTGTTGCAGTTGCACGCTCAAATTACCCAGTCTCAAGCCGATAAGGATTGGGCTAGCCCTAGTCAAGCAATCTTAACCAGCTTGATTGATGGCCGTTGGAGCAAGGCCCTCGATATTTTTGAAGCTGCAGCAGCAAACCCGAATGAGATCAAGAGTCTCCTCAAAACGGATCAAGGTCGCCTTTGGGGACGAGTGATGGCAGCCCTCAAGGTCAATCCGGGTCGAGGAGATGTGAAAGCCTGGGGTGCCTTGATTCGGGCAGCTCAGCAGGACAAGGAAAGTGCGATCGCGTGGCTCAAACAACAACCTCAAACGCCACCAGCCTCCATTGCTCAAATTAACAAACTTCTTCAGCAGTTAGAAGATCCCTTAGATGATCGAATCAGCAAAAGCCATCCCAGCCAAATTGTTGGAACCGCCACACCCATCTCCACCATCGATCCCCAGAATTGGCTGCACCTTGACGCTGGGAAACTCAAACTAGAACAGGGACAAGCCTGGTATCACATCCAAGTCGCTGGTTTCCATGATGGTAAACAATGGCAAAGGGCACCATTCTCCAACTTGAAGTTGTCTAAGAAGCTAAACACTCAACAACTGTGGACTCTCTTGGGTTTGAACCTTGATCCCCAGCTCCAAGTCATCGTTTGGACAGCAGAGGATCAGCAGGAAACTATCACAGCTACGGTCAAAGCTGTGCAGATGCGTCCAGGAACGCTATCCTTGCTGGCTATGGGTCAAGCAACCTTAGGAAGCAGTCTGTCAACCAGCTTGCCTGATGGGAAGCGCCTTCCGTCCCCCCTATCAGTTTCTAATGAGGCGTTGCAGTGGTTGGAGCCAGAGACAACCAAACTCGCCGACCTAGCTCAGCAGCAGCCCCAATGGGTAGCAAGGAGCCTCAAAAATCTCTGGTATGAGTTGCAAGAAAACAGGCAGTTGCCACCCGGACGGCTGCCTAGTTTAGACATCATGCTGAATCGAAAAGGCATGGGGAGCTGGCTAGTCCAACAAATTGACCTTACAGGTAACAATCAACCTGAGATGGTCGTGACCTTGGATGCAGAGGCGTTAGCAATGCTGCGAGGCGATCGCAGAGGGTCTAGTCAAAATCACTTAAAATCCCGTACGCTAATCTTTGCAGAGTCTGGGAGATTGATTTATAGCGAGTTCAGGCCGAAAGAACAATCCCTGACGGCGATCGCGAGCCTTAAGGATGAAGGCCCTGCGGCCTTACTCATAGACACCCCTAGGGGATACAGCTTGCAGCGCTGGTCAAGCCAGGGGCAGAAATTTAAGTGATTTCACTGTCAAGCTCAACACTAAATTCATTGTTTTTACGGAATTAAGTAATTGAGAGGGGCTTGTCAAAAATACTGAAAGTATGGTTAATTTAATCAAGCCTTTACTGTTGTGTACTTATATTGCCCGCTTAGACAATAATCCTCCTGTTTCATGTAAAACAGAATCACGGTGTTTTCCTGTATCTACCCCATAGCAACAGTTTATGGAATCCATAGCTTTCCTAGAGGCGACTCTCACCTATGAGAGTTACTTTGAGTATGCTGACATACCTCTTTCTTTCAATTTTTGGGGTTCATTCCATCAAAAAAAGCTAACCAGTTGGGTCTGGTTTTGTCTACTGGAGATTTCTCTCGTTCTAGCCATTCTGAGTTTTGCGGTTCAGGCTCTAGCCCTGCTTTCTCTGGGGAGTCGAGGTTCTGAAGTCAAGTCACTTCAGATTCGTTTGAGTCAAGGGGGGTATGATCCCGGTGTTCCGGATGGGGTGTACGGCAATCTCACCAAACAGGCCGTAGAACAGTTTCAGGCTGCAAAAGGTTTGACGGTTGATGGGATTGCAGGAGAGCGAACCTTAAAAGCTTTAGAGAATTCCCATGCATCTCGTGCTTCCTACAGCCCCAATACCCTGGAACTCCAAAAACTATTGGCCAATCGAGGCTTCTATGCAGGGAATATTGATGGCATCTTTGGTTCTATGACTCGAAAAGCAGTCAAAGAGGCGCAGCAATTTTATGGTTTAGCAACAGATGGCATTGCTGGGCCTAGAACCTTAGCTGCTCTCAACAGTTCCTCAACAAGCAATAGAAATTCCGATAGTCAGAATCGTCAAAGTACTGTTGAACTGCAAAGGTTATTGCAAAAGCAGGGTTTTTATTTTGGGGCCATTGATGGGATCAGTGGATCTCAGACGAAGGCAGGCATTAAAGCGGCTCAGCAAGCCTATGGACTGCAGGTTGATGGGATTGCTGGGCCTAAAACCTTAGCTGCCCTCCAAGCAGGCTCCCCAACGGGCAATTCGACTCGCTATAGTCAAAGCACTATGGAACTCCAGCAGTTGCTAACTAAACATAACTTTTATGACGGTGCAATTGATGGGGTGAGTGGCCCTCAGACCCAAGAAGCAATTCAGGCGGCTCAGCAAGCCTATGGCCTACAGGTTGATGGGATTGCTGGGCCTAAAACCTTGGCTGCCCTCCAAGCAGGCTCCCCCTCTGCATCTCCTGCTAAGCCCCGTGACTCTAATACAACCCTTCCATCTCCTGCTCCTCCCCAACAGGCACAATCACCTGTTACCGCTTCTCCCTCCTCCCCTAAACCTTCCGTCCAACGACTGTCAGTACCTGTAATACCACCCATTTCTTTTGGGAAACCTTACAGGGCTGAAGGGGGTGGGTCAATCACAGTTACTTCTAAAGTGGAGGATATCCTCAGCCTCCAAAAGCTACTGGCTGCAAGGGGATTCTACCAAGGTCCCCTGGATGGGATTTACGGGGTTCAAACGCGAATGG
>JAYKHH010000094.1:0-5864 GCA_035285265.1 Leptolyngbyaceae cyanobacterium
AAATCAAAGATTTTGCTTCGATCAATGCTGAGGATGAGTTACCGGAATCCCAAACCGATCAGCTTGAGTAAAATCCAATCTTAGGGGTGTCCCTAGGATTGGGTTTTTAATACAGGGTTTTTAATACAGAATAAGGGCACCCATGAAGGGTGCCCTTACGGAATGCTATTGTCTCAGGGCTAAACCTTAAGCGATCGTCGCCGCAGTCTGGGGCCAGCGCTCTACGGCTTTGCCGATCACGGACAGTTCTTTCATTAAGCGATCGAAGCGCTCTGGAGTGAGGGATTGCGGGCCATCGGAGAGAGCCTTGGCAGGATTGGGATGCACCTCAATCATCAAGGAATCGGTTCCGGCAGCGATCGCAGCCATGGCCATGGAAGGAACGTATTCCGCTTTGCCTGTACCGTGGCTAGGGTCAATCATGATCGGCAGGTGAGTGAGGGCTCTGAGCACGGGAATCACAGACAAATCGAGGGTGTTTCGGGCATACTGACGGTCAAAGGTACGAATTCCCCGCTCACACAAAATCACATTGGGATTTCCCGCTGCCAAGATATACTCAGCCGCCATCAACCACTCTTCAATCGTGGCGGACATACCCCGCTTCAGCAGGACGGGCTTATCTTGAGCACCCACCTTTTTCAGCAAGGAAAAGTTCTGCATATTCCGAGCACCGACTTGAACCACATCGGCAATCTCAGAAATTTTGTCGAGGTCAGCCGTGTCCATCACCTCTGTGATGATGCCTAGGCCCGTAGCAGCACGAGCTGCTGCCAGTAGACCCAAAGCACTCTCTCCATGCCCTTGAAACGCATAGGGAGATGTCCGGGGCTTATAGGCACCACCCCGCAGGAATTGTGCCCCTGCCGCCTTGACTCGGCGGGCTGTTTCAATAATCATTTCTTCGTTTTCTACGGAGCAAGGCCCAGCAGTCACGACGAGAGGATGGTGTTCACCAAAGGTTACAGGGCCATTGGGCGTGGGAACAATTACCTCACTCGCTTCCCCGTGACGAAACTCACGACTCGTGCGCTTAAAGGGTTGTTCTACCCTCAAGACCTGCTCAATCCAAGGGCTGATTTCTTGGAGTTGGAGGGGATCTAACTCAACGGTGTCCCCCACCAAGCCCAGCACTACCTTGTGCTTGCCTACAATTTTCTCTGGAGTGAGCCCCCAGCTCTCCAGTTCTTTACTAATCCGGCTAACCTCAGCTTCTGGGGAACCGCTCTTCATCACAACTATCATGGCAGAGTTCCTAACTTTAAGGGGTTTGTATACAAAGTCAATGCTGATCAGCTTTATAGTTTAGCTTGACTAAACCATAAAGACATGCAAGGAGTAATATCGCGCAATAGATGCAGGTATGGAAAGGCAATGACTAACGGGATATTCAACTATTTCTAGCCCCTCTTTGTAAGGGGGGAATCTTCTTTAAGTCATTCTAGAAGCGATTCCCCTGAATCCCCGCGCTCACGCGCCGCTACGCTAAAAAAGGGGGGACTTACATTTATAAAGTTGCACATCGCGTCATGACTAAATCCTGATCGGGTTGTATAGTCCCAAATGGATCGGCATTAGGAAGATTTTTGTTGTCTGGCTGCACGCCATGCCTCAGTCATTCGGCCTAGGTTGGTGGTAAACTCCGACCAACCCAACTTACTACCTGGCTCTGATTCTTCCCAGGATGCAGACAGGACTCCATAGCTTAAGCCCAGGAATCCTAGACCAAACCCTCCCAAACTCATAAATACCACAGCTATATTGGGTAATTTATACCAACCTTGACTCACGACCCAATAGCTGACGATAAATACAGTCATCCCTAAAGTCGTAGGAATGCCACAAAAAATTGCCATCCGACGAGCCATCCGTTGGCTAACTACGGCAGGCAGCGATGTTTCATCCCTAGAATTGCTTTGTTTTGCAGAGTTGCTAGACGTAGCCCCTGATTTTGCTGCACCCTTGGAACTAGAGCGCTGTTTGGCAGATTTTTGAGCAGCATTCTTGGCAGGTGGAGACTTTTCTGGAGTAGACTTTTGGGCATTCGCGGCCTTGGGTCTATCTCCAGTTGCTTCAACAGGAGATTTTTTACGATTTTTGAGCGGCTCAAAGGGTAACCGTTGCCGCTCTGTCGAATCACCTTGAGGTTCAGAAGCCATAGAAATAAATGCTCTCTAACCGCGAATGCCTAGACGACCGATCAATTCTTTATAACGCTCTTGGCTTTGTTTTTGGATATAAGCAAGCAGGCGCTTACGATGACCAATCATCTTCAACAAGCCGCGACGGGAGTTGTGGTCTTTTTTGTTCGTTTTAAGATGTTCACTGAGTTTGTTAATGCGCTCCGTCAGGATTGCCACCTGAATATCCGCCGAGCCGGTGTCCGTTGCATGGATTTGATACTCGTCGATGATCTGGTGTTTGCGCTCTTGCAGCAGGGTCATGGATGTACCTTAATTCTCAACCAATAAATAAATTCGGCGTTCTAGATTTATTGTGCCAACTCTTGAGTTAAAAACCCAATTTAGGGTGTCACACTCAAAAATTAAAAGCAGATTAGTTTCGCAGTCCACCATCTTATCATTTAAATTTGGAATTACTCCAGTCTTGCCCGACACGAATTGTTAAATCTGACTCTAAGTCTCCAATGGAGGATGCTTCCACCTCGCCTAGCCCTAAAATCTTTTGGATGGCTGTTGCGCCTGCCAAGTTCCCTTGTTGGGCAATAATTTGGGTTTGACGCTGTTGATCCGTCCAATCTTCTACCAGGTACAAATCTTGGAAGCCCTGTTGCTTTAGGTACTCAGCCATTTGACTTCCTATGTGGGGTTGACCGGATGCGTTTTGAATGGCTATGCGGAGTCGATGGGTGGCCGCCAGGGACGGGGAAGATTGCACCGCGATCGCAGGTTGTCCAAAATTAAAATAATCTCGCAAGACATGATCCCGTCCCTCTGGATCGAGAATCCAATAGCTGGCAACAGATTCGTCTGGGGTACTAAACCGTCCCGGTAACATCACCATTTTTAACTTGCCCTGTTCTAATTTGAGGGCAAAGCTGAGCAGGGACAAAACCTCTTCGGGAGTGAGATTCGTATCTAGATAATGGCGCGTGATCCGAACCATCTGGGGTACTCGAGGTAGGGCGGCTGGACTGATCAGTCGCTCTTGCAATGCTTTGAGCAATGCTTGCTGACGTTGAACCCGACCAATATCTCCTAACTCGTCTTGGCGAAACCGGGCAAATTGTTCTGCTTGATCGCCATTCAAAGTTTGCCATCCCTGGGCCAGATCAATTTTAAGCTTTTGGGTATGGTCTACGTAGGACATGGGGCGGGGCACAAATACATCCAAGCCCCCCAACAGGTCTACCAATTCTCGAAAGGCACTAGTACTCACCCGAACATACCGATCAATGGGTAGGTTATTTAAGGTGCGACTGACCACACGCGCTGCTAAAGCTGGCCCACCCTTCACATTGGCATCGTTGATTTTATCGGTTCCAATATCAGGAATCTCTACCTGAGTATCGCGAGGTATCGATAGCAGGCTCACAGAATGGGTGGCCGGATGAATGTGCAGCAGCAGCATGGTATCGCTCCGCCCTGCAAAAACATTCGGGGAGGTATCTGAGACGCCCGGAACCCGATCAATCCCCATGACCAGTACATTGACTGGACGAGTGACTCGGTACAGAAAACCGCTACTCCAGATATCATCGGGCGATCGCTGGCCCCGTTCCCAAGGTGCCAGGGTGGGGGGCAAGGGGGTGAGCAGCGTTAAGGTGGCTCCTACGGTGGCGGAAGCAGCAGTGGTCACCACAAACGCAAAACTCCAAAATAACCATCGAACTATGGAAAAGCGTTGGGGAGTTGCTGTCACTACCATAAATTAGAGAAAACTGGTCGAATACTCAACTCAAGGCATTATACTCCCCGCTTATTCTCTTGATAAATATCCGTGAGCAGAGGATTCTTCGTTGCGCGAGAATCTCTGCCCATCCGCCCTAATCTCCTAGGCAAATTCCCATGCTGCGTGCCGTTTTAGCCAGGGTGCCTTGCGGATCAACCATGGCATACTGGGCGATCGCATCGGCAATGGGGACACTGACAACCTGACGATTTTGCCAAGTAACCATTTGGTCATACTTTTCTGCCGCAATTAAGTCTACGGCTGCTACGCCAAAGGCGGAACCAATTAAGCGATCTAGGGGAGATGGAAAAGCGCCCCGCTGTGTATGCCCTAGTACGGTAACTCGTGTTTCGGCTCCACTACAGCCACAAATTTTTTCTGACAAGTATTGACCAATCCCCCCCAAACGACACGCTTCTGCAGAGTTGGTGAGAGTGATGGTTTCTCCCTGCTCGGTGCGAACTGCCTCTGCCACAATAATTAGACAGTAATTTTTGCCCTGTTTTTGGCGCTTTTCAATCGTGCGACAGATATTTTCAATGGTGTAGGGAATTTCTGGAATCAAGATTACATCTGCCCCTCCAGCAATCCCTGCACTAATAGCAATATGCCCCGCGTCCCGCCCCATGACTTCTAAGATCATGACTCGTGAATGGCTGGCAGCCGTAAAATGAAGGCGATCGAGGGCTTCCGTAGCCACATTTACCGCCGTATCAAACCCAATGGAACGCTCCGTCAGCGCCACGTCGTTATCAATGGTTTTGGGAATACCGACGAGGTTCAAATTCCCTTGCTGGGCAATGCGGCGGAGGATGGCTAAGCTACCATCTCCCCCAATGCCAATAAAGGCATCGAGTTCAAGCTGGTGGTAGCCGTCGATAATTTCCTGGGAGCGATCGCACAAACTACCATCGGGCATGGGAAACGCGAAGGGATTTCCTTTATTGGTAGTCCCTAGCATGGTGCCGCCTGCTGTTAACAGGGGATCCACCTTATCAGCAGTTAAGTGAATGGCTTGGGGCGGTCGGTGCATCAACCCTTGGGTAGCTTGACGAATCCCTAAAACTTCCCAGCCGTAACTGCCTACTGCACTATGAACGACAGCCCGAATGACGGCGTTGAGTCCAGCACAGTCTCCCCCACTCGTTAGAATCCCAATGCGTTTGTGTTGTTTCATCTTCCCCTTTCATCTTCCCTTGCGTTTGCTAAGCCCGTCGCAAATCTAAGGAGTAAAGTAAACTACAGCGAGTACAATTACTCTGAATTCCAGGTTGACTTTATGTTCTTTTGCTTCTGGGATGGCGAAAACCACGGGTATGGCTAAGCTATTTGACTCCATCACGGACGAATTACGAACTTTTATAGAAACCCAACACATCTTCTTTGTCGCGACTGCCCCTTTAAGCCCTGAAGGCCATGTCAATCTATCCCCAAAAGGGTTGGGTGGTTTTAAGGTACTTTCCCCCCATCAGGTTGCGTACCTAGATTTAACGGGGAGCGGGAATGAGACTTCGGCTCATTTACAAGAAAATGGCCGGATTACGTTAATGTTCTGCGCGTTTCAGGAACCGCCTCGAATCTTACGTCTCTATGGCGCTGGCCATACGGTTTTACCAGGCAGCCCAGAATGGGACGATCTAGCACCTCTGTTTCCCTCAACGCCTGGAATGCGTCAGATCATCGTCGCAGATATTGAACGGGTGCAAACCTCCTGTGGATGTGGGGTACCGCTCTATGCGTACCAAGAACAACGGCAAATCCTGGTGGAATGGGCAGAGAAGAAGGGAACTGAAGGGTTAAAAGCCTATCAGCAAACCAAGAATCGCTCTAGCATCGATGGTTTACCCACTCCCTTGGGAGGGTTAGAGTAAGGGATTTGCAATTAAATAATGTACCCGACGTAGGATGTGTTAGGCATTAGCCGTAACGCATCATGGGGACTTTATTTTCGC
>JAYKHH010000095.1:0-9754 GCA_035285265.1 Leptolyngbyaceae cyanobacterium
GTTATAGGAATGACCTAGCTTCTTCAGGGTTAGCCCAATCACTTCACGGGGTTGATCGAGTAACGAAATACGTCCCCGTAATTCCGGTCGCCACAGATCGCTCCAGTCCTTCGGTGTCCATCCTAAGGCTTTGAATTTATCAATCCGGTAGGCAATCATCGTGCTACCCCAACGGTAGGGGGCGGCCCACACTTGTCCCTTGGGATCAAGGTTGCCTTGGCGATCGCGGGTGACTAGTTCTCTCCAACGTGGAGGTAGTTGCTGCCACTGCTGCAAATTGGCAGGATTGAGGGGTTGAATCAACTGTTGGTGAATCGCCTGAGTCAGCCAGTAATCTCCTAGGGTAACTAAATCCGGAAGATCCTGAGGCTGAGGTTTTTGATTCCAGGGCAGCGAGAACCATGGCTTCTGGGAGGCGGTTGCGGAGGATTGGGGGTTCCAAGTTTCGAGGAGTTGAAATAAGGTTTTTAACTGGGCTTCCGGTTTAAAATCCAGGGCAAAGTTCTGGGTAGATTGCCTCAATTCCTGACGAAACTTGCTTAAAAGTTGGGCTGGGATCGTATTTTTCAGCAGCCGCACCTTCAGGGTAGGGCGCTGCTGCCCTCCACACCCCATTAGCATCTGAGTCAGAGCGAGGGCACCTGCACCCGCAAGAAAAGATCGCCGATCCATAAAATTATGTTGCTCGCTTATGCTTTTGATGTTGCTCGCTTATGCTCGACCCCAAAACCAATCAGCGTAATCACGCTAGGCGGTTCTGAGGAATTGACTTCCGGATTGGATTGATCCTCACCCTCGATCGTAGAGGATTGAGGACGCTGATAGGTGACGATGGTGCGTAAACGCAAATCTGGGGTAATCAGGCGCATCTGATCCACTGCGACGGAGCGCTTGTAATAAGTAGTCATCTCCAGGGTTTGGCGAGTGATCTGGTAGGTAAAACGCCCTGCGATCGCCCCAGCTTCTGAGTAACCCTGATCGCGGAGATAAAACCCCTGAATGATCTCACCTTCAGGGGCAGGCGCCACCTGTGCTGCTAGGGGTAGAGCGGGCGGTGGGGCGACGGGTGCGTGGGAGGTTACGTAGGTATCGGGGATAAAGAGGGCTTTTAAACTCATTGCCACCGTCTCACCCGTTTCTGACTGGGTATCAAAGGCGATCGCAAAACCGGGCCACCTCTCCGAATCATCCATGAGTTGAGCGAGATCGAAATTGATTCCTGTCCCTGCCCCTGAAGCTTGGGAAGGGGCCAGAATTTGCTGTTTTTGCGCCAAGGTCAAGGCATCCACCTGAAATTCAGTGTAGGAACGCTCAATCTGCTTCTGTAGCATCAGATGATAGGTTCTTTCCGTTGTCCAAAAACCTGCACAAGCCTTAAAAAACTCCTGGAAGCTTAGCATTTTTTCTGATAAGTCTTTTAATCAGCAACTTAACCAGCCTACCCCACGTCGTTCTAATTCAAACAGCCTAATTCTTCAGCCTGCACTATCCAGTGAGGTCATGCTCCGATTCCCTCAGGTTAGCCATCTATTCCTATCTATTTCTTGTTGCCATGCCTAACTTCTTTTCCCGTAACTTCCGTCGTTCTCAACGCCCCTGGTTTTATCCACTCCTATCCTGCGCGATCGCCTTCAGTCTGTTCTTAGGTACAGCGCTGCCAACCCAAGCAATTTCCTGGTCGGATTTATTCCGAGTTGTACCCCAAGTTGTTCAATTTGTTCAGCTTTCCAATTTATCCGATCGTCAAGAAGTTGAGATCGGTCAGCAGATCAATAATCAATTACTCGGTAGTGAGTTTAAGCTCTATCGCAATCCTGCGGTGAATGAGTATGTGAATCAGATTGGACAACGCTTAGCGGCTAAGAGCGATCGCCCCACACTCCCCTATAAATTCCAAATTGTTGAAGACAAAGCTGTAAATGCCTTTGCCACCATGGGCGGTTTTGTTTATGTAACGACAGGACTCATGCAAACTGCTGATAATGAAGCCCAGCTTGCCAGTGTCATCGGTCATGAAATTGGTCACATTGGGGGACGTCACCTGGTTACACAAATGCGAGAAACTGCCATTCAGCGAGGTATTGCCACAGCCACAGGACTGGATCGCAGTACTGCAGTGGGGATCGGGGTGGAATTAGCCTTGAATCGCCCCAATAGTCGTCAAGCTGAACTTGACGCAGATCAACGTGGCTTACAAAACCTTCGGAAGGCGGGCTACGCTCCATCAGCCATGATTGCCTTTATGGAAAAGTTGTTAAAGAATTCCAGCAATACTCCCGGTTTCTTAAATATCTTAAGTACCCACCCTGCAACTGCTGAACGCATCTCTGCCCTAAAAGGGAAGATTGATCCCGCGCGGGCCAATATTGGGGATGGACTCAGTTCCTCTACCTACAGAGTCAGGTTAAAAGCTATGTCAGGTGGTTAGTCACGAAGCCACTCAATCCCTAATTGCTCAACAATTGCTCTCAGTCTCAGCTAGGATTAAGACGTTGCCTGCCGCTGGCGAACTTGATCTTGCAGTGAGCATGTGCCCTACAGCAATGTAGCTACCCTCACAGGAAGATAAAAATGCCGTGGATGGAGTTAAGCCTCAACACAACCCATGAGGCTGTAGATTGGGTTTGCACCCTGCTTGCCACCACCGATTACGGCGGTGAGGTCAGGGTACTGGAATATGCAGATCTGAAGTCATCTCCCTTGGCAGAACCGGAGCAAGGGCATCCTGCTTGGACGTTCACGATTTCTTTGTACTTACCCTGCGATCGCCCCATCCATACCCAGGTCGAAAAACTTGAGCATCTACTCTCACCCTTACACCGCACAGGCATTGCCACGGCTCTGCAAGTATCTAGGGTGGATGAGAAACCTGCCCCCAGGTCAGGACTCAACCCTCTGGCCCATCGAATTGGGCAGCGATTTGTAGTTTTAACCCCCGATGCCCTCTATGAGCCTGAGAGCGTCGATGATATCCCCTTAAGGCTGAAAACCAGTCTCTCCTTTGGTAGTGGTCTTCATCCAGCCACCATTGTGAGTTTGCGCCTTCTAGAGCGATACATTACCCCCACCATGAATGTGTTGGATCTGGGATCAGGATCGGGGATTTTGAGTGTGGCGATGGCAAAGTTAGGGGCACAGGTATTAGCGCTGGATAACGACAGGGTGGCAGTAGAAGCAACTCAAGATGCTGTGGATCGGAACAGGGTGGCACAGCAGGTTACAGTCAGAGCAGGAAGCCTCGGACAGGGAAGCGATTTAGGGCACTGGATGGGTGGGGATGTCCCCGATCAAGTGCCAACTACCCACGCCACAGGCAGCTTTGATTTAATTGTTTCCAATATTCTAGCCAGGGTTCATATTGCCCTAGCGCCTGACTTACAGCGAGCTTTGAGGCGCACGGATGGAGGAGGATTACTGATCACAGCCGGATTTACCACGGATCAGGAAGGGGATGTGGATGCAGCTTTAAGGGAGGTGGGATTTCAGGCGATCGCCTGTGAGCGCTTAAACGAGTGGGTTGCCCTTGCCCATCGGCTGGTCTAGGAAATCTTTGAGTACTTTGGCTGACAGATGGAGATTGCAACGGTGCCGACTCCATACTTATAAAACCTGAAGAACTGTAACAGATCGCAACAAGCTTGATAGATTGGTGTGCTCTCGGTGATAGGATTCCCTAAAACCTTCAGAGAATTATTTATGGCAGAGACCCTTACTGGACAAACGCCTCTATTCGGTGGTAGTACAGGCGGCTTACTGACTAAAGCAGAAGTGGAAGAAAAGTATGCCATCACTTGGACTAGCCCTAAAGAGCAAGTCTTTGAAATGCCTACTGGTGGTGCCGCTGTAATGAGACAAGGTGAGAATTTACTTTACCTTGCTCGTAAAGAGCAATGCATCGCCTTGGGTGGTCAGCAACTCAAATCCAAATTCAAAATCACCGATTACAAAATTTACCGAGTTTTTCCCAATGGTGAAACTCAGTATCTACATCCCAAGGATGGCGTTTTCCCTGAAAAAGTGAATCCAGGTCGTACCTTCTCAGGTAAGAAAGACCGCAATATTGGCAGCAATCCAGAGCCTGCCAAGCTTAAGTTCAGTGGTACCCGTCCTTACGAGGCGTAGAGCTTCAGGGACTATCAGTTTACGGTTTTGCTAAAAAATTCCTGAACAGCCTCGGATGCTTCAAGCATTCGAGGCTTTATTTATCAAGACTGGCGCAAGTAGGGATTTTTGAAGGGCTGTAGCCCTTCAAAAATCCCTACCTCCCTACTCATAAATAGCAACTGCTAAGTCCTATTTATGATTTATGACCAAACTTGCGGGATTGGGAACGGGACAAGCAAGACTCTAGATAGGGACAATCTTCGCATTTAAGTTCTTCTCCAGGATGGGCACAGCCACACCCTGGATTCAAGAAACACACTTCAGGGGTAGGTGGGGAAGAGCAAGCAACTACCTGAACGAGCAATAAAATTTCGGATGGATTCATGGTGTCTGCGGGGCCAATCAGAAAATTCTCAGGACTAAGGGAAAAAGGTGAAGGAAAGTAACCCTTCACCTCTGTCTTTACCTCTGTATTCTCAACAGTGTCACCCTGATGAACTATGGACTAGGGGAAGCTCCAAGATTTTCAGCTTGAGAGGGCTTGAAGAACCCGTAGTAGGCTGCAGCCGCTGCTGTGAGCGCATTAAACCAAATGTTGTTTCCAAAGATAGGCATTAAGCCAAATAGGGTATTTGTGAAGGGCAGCAAACCTAGAATAACCATAGCGCCGTAACCTATTGCAAACCCTTGATTAAAGACCAAAGCCCCACTCAAGCTGGTGGATGCAGCTATACCTAGCACACCTACGGCAACCCGAATTGCATCATGGAAGAAGTTGGTTGGAAACAATCCCAACACATAACCATAGCCATCGGGGAACAGCAACCGGGTTGCCCAGGGTGGAACCTCAGAGGCACCGACCGGGAGGGACAAAAACCCTGGTAAAAATCCGGCGATTCCCACAAATAAGTACAAAATGCCCAGGGATAGCGCACAAGCCCGTGCTCCATCACTGACCCTTTGGAGAAGGAATTCATAACGCGATCGCATAGTCTCACCTCATTACTCAGTACCTTAACAACCTCATGACTCAGTACCTTAAAAACTCTCCCAGTGCTTGGGAGATCAGCCTCACCTTATTTCCACACCTCCTCCTGGATTTCAGGCAGTTTGTAGAGAACGAAACAACAACTGCCCTTCCAGAAAAACTCCTTTATGAAAGGTAGAACTGGTATGACAAGCAGGGCTTGGGAATGAGGTTTCTAGTCTTGGGGTTCTCCCCACCCTGATCAGAAATCCTCTGAACCCCAATATTTCGTAAACTGCCACTCAACGTCCTACTTCTTATTCAAAGACGGATTCAATAGACAAAATCTGCCCAAAGAAGTGATTGAACTGAGAGGAGAGGGAGTGATTGCACGGGCGATCACTCCCCCGTTCACATACCTGTTGTGTCTCCCCAACTCCTCTCAGCCCCCCAATACTGGGGAGCTTCTAGCCAACAATCAAAGTCCCCCAGTATTGGGGGATTTAGGGAGCCAGAAGAACCTGAAACACAAAACAAAAGAGTGTGGACACGGCAGATTCGCAGATGGGGAGTGACGCTTCGAGTTCCCCGACCGGGTGGGGCTAGGGGTGGGTTACGTCCCCGTTGCAAGGTAGAGAAGGGGGGTGTTCTGCATCAGGTAACCTGTCGAAAGTATTTAGCAGGTCTTGAGTGAGGGTAGTCATGCTTTTTAACCCACAATCTCTTGAAGTTAGGACTTACGCAGTTGCTATGAATGAGTAGGGTTGTTGGGAATTTTTGAAGGGCTGCAGCCCTTCAAAAATTCCCAACTGCGTAAGTCCTGGAAGTGCTAACACATCGTAACCCTACAATGAGCGGATTGTTATAGCTTTTCAGGTGAGATCACGACTCGTTAAGTGGATGACTTTATCGACTGTGGAATAGAAATCATTCATCCTTGGGAATCATAAAAAGGTATCAACATTCCCAGTCTGATGAGCAAATTCACTCCAAACTCATGAGCGGTAAGCTCCGCATCACCAAATCATGAAACTGCAAGGCACCATTATTATTCCCGATGCCAAACTTACCCAATATTTGTTGATACCTCGTCAAGAAGACGACAAATCTAAATTTCTAGCTCAAGCTGGATTTACTCAAGATAATCCTGAACTACTCAAACAAGCCATCCTTGCTCTGATTCAAACCCATGATGCCACTTCAGATCGTCAGGATAAATATGGTACCTATTACCGTGTTGAAGGGGATCTCATCGGCTCTAGCCGTACTCTTGCCGTTATTACCGTATGGATAGAACGGGCTGAAGATGGCAATATTTCAGTTTGTAACTCTAAAATCAAAACGATGAAAGATCCCAGCATTTCACTGTATAGTCGCATCTCACTCAATCGAGACTTTCCCGAATACAACCTTCGACGGGGCGACATCGCCACCTTGATTGATACGGTTCCCGATCCTGAAGGGGTCGAAACAGGCTACATCCTCGAAGTCTTTAATGCTCTAGGCGAATCGATTGATGTCGTCACGGTTCCTCAATCTGCCGTTGTCCCCCTGCGATCAGACGAAATTTTATCGGTGCGTTCCTTAGTGCAAGCTTGACCTCCCCGCCATTCCAAAAGAAACGATGACAAATCTGCCCACTTTTTAGAAGCTCAAATTGCGGCAATCTGTCGTACCTATCAAGGTGCGATCGCGACTCGTCATGTTGATGACTTTATTGTCTGGGGAACAGAAAGCATCCATCCTTGGGAATCATAAAAAGGTAACAACATCTCCGGTCTGATGAGCAAATTCACTACCGAAGCCAGATCGCAGCATATATACAGACTTGTTGCCTTTTAACAAAAGGAGTCGCTGAAAGGTTTACGCCGCAAGGGTTGTAGCCCTCGTCCCATGAAATAGGCCGAAAGACTTGCTACAACTGAGTTTCATGGTTTTTTATGGCTTATAAAGCAACAAGTCCATAGAACTTGTCGGAAAAGATGGCAAGCCCCAAACCATTCTCATTGGTTACGGGAGTAATTGCAGTAAACACATTATTGACCGTTGGAGGCAACGTCCCCAAGAGTCTCCACACGGCAGCATAAGTGCTTCAGTCGTGGATTTAATCAGCAGAGTTGTACCAGTCGCGATCTCGGGGGGGCTTAGTAATGGCAGTGGCTTTCAAGTCGTAGGCACTCCAGCATGAGTTGAAGGGCTAAAAACTGGTACATACACATTAATGCAAACTGGGGGCGCATCTCTTGGGACAAAGAGAGATGCAAAAAATAAGTAATCGATAGCTGATTGACTGACGCAAGTCTGGAAAACCTTGGGCACCACGGAAGCTTTGCGGGCGTAAGATTTACGGAAAAGCTTCATCCAGATATATCTCCGTCAGGAGTGAGTCAGCGTCCCCGTTGCATCAGACTTATGGATACACCGTAGCCCCCTCACCCGTTCGCAACTCATTTAGGATTGCGATAGAGCAGTGGGTAGGCATGTTTGAATTGAGGGTTTTCTAGATCAGTTCTAAGGCAGTTCCTGAGCCTACAGCAAAACTCTTACAGCCACCTGATAAATGGTTTACGATGATTCTGATTAGGTTTTTCAAGTGCTGTGAATCCTTTCCCCTCCGCCCATAAATCCCTTGGCCCAGAATTCTTGCAACAGACTTCTAATACGTCTCGCCTAATCATTCGTTCTGTCCAATCCAAGGATTTGCTGCCTCTTGCAGAAGTCCTAGCGGATAGCTTTCATTCTCGCACTGGCCTTGCTTGCTGGTTTTATCCACTTCTCCGCATGGGGATTTATGAGGATCTACGCAGTCGCTTTCGATCTGCCGCTCCTGACTATGTTTGCCTCGTGGCTGTAGAACCTGCCCATCCAACTGTTTTAGCCGACTCCCGATCTGCGAGTGAGTACGTGGCAGGAACTGTGGAAATGGCTTTACGCACGTCTGCCCCTTGGCAAAATCGTCAATCTCAATACCTCTATTTGTCTAATCTAGCCGTTCGGAAGGAATGCCGTAGACAGGGAATTGCTCAACAACTCCTCCAGTCCTGTGAACGCATCGCCCGATCCTGGGGATTTCCAGATCTCTATCTGCATGTTATGGAAAACAATGACCAAGCTAGGGGCCTTTACTCCAAGTTAGAGTACCGTTTGCAGCAAGTTGAGCCAGATTGGGGGGCTTTAATGCTCAGACAACCTCGACGGTGTTTGTTGCATAAACACTTGTCTTAGGGTAGTTAAGTGTCAGGTGTCAGGTGGCAGTCGGTGCCCTGAGCTTGTCGAAGGGTGGCAGGTGTCAGGGAGAATTTTGGATTTTGGATGCTTCGACTGCGCTCAGCACAGGTTTTGGATTTTGGATGCTTCGATTGGGTTTAACTTGAGCACAGTCGAAAGACTGGAAGGGAATGCCATAGAATAAGGGGACGATCAAACCCTTGGGCACATGATTGTTGAACCCTCCAATGCCTTCCAATCGGCTGTAATACCCCCTGCCCCCCTGGATTTCCTGGCACAGCTTAACAGCGGGGAAGTTCTCATGGTCAATAGTCGGCGGCGTAATGGTCTCATCATCTACAAACATCACTATGCTGACTTTGCAGGGCCTGGAGCTATGGTTGGCGGCATTATTGATCAAGGTTGTAATCAGGTTATCCCGGTTGGGGATTTGTCGTTGGTTTATCCTGACTGTCATGCAGAACGCCAAAAAGCTTATCTAATCCGACGACAGTGGATTCGGTTAACCCAGAAATTTACAGACAATTCAGTTCCCGTTGATCGGATTCAAATGATTTTGAATCAGTTTGAAAACTATTTTGATGCTCAGATAGTCGCTCAATTACCGGATGAAGCCTTTGCCCTGTTGGTAGGGGTGTTGCCCCAAACCGTGATGAAGTTACGCCACCATCTGTAAGGTCAATAGACTTCGGTGCCAATAAACCGATCCCATAGGCCACCCGCGTCAATCGATTGTCCCCTAGCTCCTGTAACAGGGCAATATAGCCCTCCCAAATAACGCCCCCAACCCGGATGGCACTGCCCGGAGTCAGCTCAATTTGACTGATCGCAGTTGCGATCGCTGCAGTCGTGGAGATACGACGGTTGACGATAGTGGAAATCTAGCTTTATGGTATGTGATCTCGGCTCCAGTCCCATGAGCTTCAGGATGACTCTGGGTTCAGCAACGCCTCTAGGCGATCGCCCGTCCGTTGATTTTCCTCAGGACTGCCAATGGTAATCCGCAACCCACCCCCTGTATGTCGAATGAGGGTACCTTGGGTTTTGAGATCTTGGCAGATCTGACCTAGGTTCAGGGACAGGTTGGGACTGGTTGACTTCAAACGTAGATAAATAAAGTTGGCGGCACTCTCCCAAAGTTGGAGAGTGGGCTGAAGGATAAGTCTCTGAGTTAAGCGCTGGCGCTCTTCTAAAATTAGAGGAATGGCTTCTAGCAGGAGATGGCGATGGGTTAAGGCCACCTGAGTCGCCGCTTGAGAAAAACTGGGTAGGTTGTAGGGAAGCCGGACTTTTTCGAGGGCAGTTATTAGGTCAGGATGGGCGATCGCATAGCCAACCCGATGAGCAGCTAAACGAAAAGCTTTGGAAAAAGTTCGCAACACAACCCAATTGGGATGCTGGGCTAATTCAGCAACTACCGTCGTTTGGCTAAATTCAAAATAGGCTTCGTCAATT
>JAYKHH010000096.1:0-2909 GCA_035285265.1 Leptolyngbyaceae cyanobacterium
TTTTGTTCGACATCGTTAACGCCGCACCCTGACCTCTAACGCATCTGAGAAAGGCGTAGCATCCGGGCTAGCCTTCGCGGTATCCAAAATCCAAAATTTCTTCCGACACCCGACACCTAAATTTTTGAACTTTTTGCAACAATTCAGCATTTTTTTTGTATTCGGTTGCTTATTTTGATAAAGTCTGGTAATCCTTCTGGAAAGGTGCCTGTGTTAAGTATGACAATTCGCTGCTAGTACCTACCTGTCTTAAACGGGAAGATTTGGGTAATATCCCATAGGTCTCAAAGTCAGGTTCTATCAGAAAATATTGAGATTTAGATCACACACTTAGACAGAATTCCTTCTATAATTGAGGCGAGATTTTCCTGGTTGGAGACAGTTTCTTCCTGGAGAAACTTGAGTCAATTCGGTTACAACAGTCCAAATCTACCGGGTTGGAGTTGGTGCAAGTCAGGGTATCTGTAAAGTTGACTGTATTTTGATGGGCTAACCTCTGAATCGAGGAATAAAGGCTTGAGGTCAGAGTGGCATTCAGCAACTTCAACATTACCGTCAATATCATGTAAGTGAAATTCAGCGAGTCATCTATGTCTCAAGATGTCATGTCAAAGATACTTCCGGATACAGAACCGAGTCTGTCAGGCTCTGAGTCAGTTTTGTCGTTGAGTGAAATTTCTCCCAACTTTACAGAAGAGGCTCTAGCCCTGCCTCTGTGGTCTATGGATGCCTATGCAGATAGCTTAATGGATGAGCTATTTGAGGAGGTTGACCAAATTCTAGATGGTGCAGTGCGACTGCCAACAGAACCCACTCCAGCCGCAATGCCTAAGGTGATTCAAGCTCTCACCGTTCCTCCCATCAACTTGCCCCAGGCACTGCTATCCCCTCAAACCCTATACCTGAAGCAACAGGATGCCGCCCTTTCCACCTTTGTTGCCAATACCACTGGAGAGCATGAGTCCTCTAAGCGCACCTTTTTTGTGGATCGATTTTTGTTAGGAGTTGCGTGTGCCTCCTGTCTGTTGAGTGGAGCGCTGTGGCTATCCAGTGCAGGCTGGCTAGACCGATGGGCTGCCTTAATACCCTCAGCCTCAGTTCAGCAACCTGCTGAGGTGGTTGCAAAAGTTGATCCTAAGGAACAGGCGGAAACCCAATTTATTAACTATATCCAGCGATCGCTAGAGGCCATTGACCAAAGCCCCACTGGAAAAACAGTTACAGTTGCTTCTAACGTCCCAACGAGTACTGCAAATTTACCGACTGTGCCCGTAGCTGGCAATTCAAGTCCCACGCCGAAGCCAATCGCTCCCGTCTTAGAGCGAGTCTATATTCCCGTTTACCAACCCCCGCAAGGTTTGTATCCTCCCCAGGGAATGCCTCCATCTATACCTCAGCCAATGGCACTTCAGGTCAATCCAGAAACGGTGGCTACTCCTGGCGGGGTGAACAACTCAATCATGCCCGTACCTGCACCCGCACCTGCACCTGTAGCTGTAACGACTAGCGTAGTTCCGACTCCTTCCCATACTTTGGTAGGCATTCTAGAGCTTGGCAAGCGTTCTACAGCCTTGTTTGAAATCAATGGTTCTGCCCAGCGAGTGAATTTAGGGGAAGAAGTGGGGTCTAGTGGCTGGGTCTTAGTCAAAATTGCTAACCAAGAAGCAATGCTAAGACGAAATGGTACGGTACGCTCTATTTTTGTAGGCCAGAAATTTTAAAATAAAGAGAAGTTTTAATTTAATCCTTAAAACTTACAACTTGCCTTGGCATGGTTGAAGCGCATCGTCTTAAGCAAGGGGTTCCCGCAATGGGCTTATTTGAAGATCTCAGTAAATTCTTAGAGTCTCGCTTAGAGGAATTTCTTCGAGATAATCCTCACCTAGAATTACAAGCCCTTGAAGAACAACTGCGGGAGCAAGAACTGTCTACGAAACAGTTGCTCTCTGATCTGAGGTCTCAGGAAAAAAAGCTCCAAGATGAGATCCTGGAAACGGCTCAGGAAATTCAACGCTGGCATGTTCGCATCGAAAAAGCTAAGGCCGCAGGCAGAATGGATTTAGTAAAACCAGCCCAAGAACGGGAGGCGGTTTTGCTGCGGCAAGGCAATCAGTTCTGGGGACAAATGCAAGGATTGAAGGATCGGATTGTGCAAGCGGAAGCACTGCAGAAACAAATTCAGGCCCGCCGTCAGGAAGTGAAGGTGAAGGCAGAGCAGGCCGCTGCTGCCCGTGCCAGTGCCCGTGCTGAAAAAGATTGGAGCACTACCGGTTGGAGCCAACCCCGCACAACCAATGCTTTTAGTGGCGCAGATCCCTTAGAGGAGCAATTTAGGCGTTGGGAAACCCAGGAAGAGTTAGAGCAACTCAAACGCAAAATGGGTCGATGAGTATCCCGGAAGGGCATGACAGTGCCATGCCCCTACCCTAAATTGAGGATCTGGTGTTGCTGAATTGTGGAAGCAATTCTGTAGATACTGTCTTCAAAGACAAGAGTGAGGAGCCAAAAAATTGGGGTCAAGCGGTTTCTGAGACTTGAGCACCCCAAAGACTTGGCGCAACAGTTGATGCATGGCGGCTTCCAGAACCGCCATTTTTGATTTGCCCTTGGCTAACAGTCGTTCACACGTGGCTTCCATGCAGGCATGGAGGTTTTGGACTCCCTGTTGTTGAAGCCACGCATCCAAGTCAGCCCACCCTTCTGGGGTATTGGCAAAGACCTGGCTTTGAATCTTCTCCTCTCGGCGCAGTCAGGCGATGTCAAATTTAACTTTACTGATTTCAGAACTTGTTTGAAAAGTTCTGATCTTCATTCCGATAGCCTTCCTAGCCCCCCTAGCCCCCCAATTCTGGGGGGGATCGGATTCAAAGTCCCCCAGCATTGGGGGATTTAGGGGGCTAATGCAGAGT
>JAYKHH010000097.1:0-10583 GCA_035285265.1 Leptolyngbyaceae cyanobacterium
AAATTGCTGTGCTGTAATCTGCAATAGCTCCTTGCTTGACACCTAACTTAGAGCGAATAATTCCTCGGCAATGATACGCCTGATCGTTATTGGGATTAATTTGGAGCATCGTACTGTAGTCTTCTAAGGCTCCCTGGCGATCGCCCAGCTTGAACCTTACTAGACTTCGGTTATGATAACCACTTTCATTGCTCGGATTCAACCGGAGAGCCTGATCAAAGTCCTCAATGGCTCGTTGGATATCTCCTAAACTATAGTAGGCAACCCCTCGATTGTTGTAAGCAATCTCATGGCTAGGATCTAGCCTAATGACATGGGTATAGTCATTAATCGCTCCAAGATGATCACCCAAATCACTCCGAGCTTCTGCCCGATTACAAAAACCAGTTATATCCTTGGCATCCGGTTCGGAGCTATCAAAATGTTCAATTAAAGACTGGATAGCTGAAATGTCAGTTGTATAAAGAGCTACTTCAAGAACGTTGGCTTCTGCCTCTGGCATCTCTAGGGAAGCGACCCTTCGGTGATGGCCGTTTCCATTAAAGTTAGCTTGAATGGGCATGAATGCTGCTTCAGTCACACTGTCAGAAGCAGGAACCACTTCACGCCCAATCAGAGCAAAGGTCAAATCGCAGACTAATAGCCTTTCAGTAGTAGGTAGGGCTTTGAACTGAAACTTGTCAGGGCAAGCCTGGATGAGCCGCTCTAGAGATTTGGAGGTGTCAGAGGAGGAATTATTTTCTAAATTTTCCGCATCCCAGTTTTGTTGAATTCGCTTGGAAACGGGCTGTTCCTGAGCTGTGCTCGGAGGGTTCCAGCCAATATCCACTTGAACTCCTTGATTTAACAAGAGCTGAAGCTTCTTAATTAAATCATCATTAATTCCATACTCCTCTAACCAAGAACTGGCAATGATGAGCCGTTTCTGGGTGTTATTGAGGGCTTCTTCTAATAAGGCTCGACTGTGAGGGCGGTCTAAAGTTAGCTTAGGTTCTTCTGAAGGCAACCCTAAAATTAATTTAGGCTCCTCCAAGGTCAACTTAGATTCCTCTGAGGCCAACTCTAAAGGTGACGTAGGTTCCTCTAAGCTCAACTGAGACTCCTCAAAGATTAACCCTAAAGGTGACGTAGGTTCCTCTAAGCTCAACTTAGACTCCTCAAAGAGCAACCCTAAAGGTGACGTAGATTTTTCTAAAGATTCCTCTAAAGATTCCTCCAAGCTTAACTTAGACCCCTCAAACGCCAATTTAGGTTTTTCTGAGGTCAACTGAGGCTCAGATATGGGGTGGTAACCATTTGTTAGCTTAGATTCCTCTAAGCTCAACTGAGGCTCAGATATGGGGTGGTGACCATTTGTTAGCTTAGATTCCTCTAAGCTCAACTGAGACTCAGATATCGGGTGATGACCATTTGAGGATGTCGGAACCTCAGTTAGGAAGTTTTCACCAGGGAAACTTGCAACAGGGAGATCTTCCACGACCACAGTTTCGGGAACAACCGTATCGGAAACGATTGCATCCCCGACCTTAGTGGCAGCAGTAACAGTTGCTGGAAACTGGCTAATCTGTTGCTTCAGATCTTGTTGTCCTTGATCCAAAGCTTGCGTGAATTGCTGCATCCACAGTAGTTCTTGCTCGAACTTTTCTGTATGAGCTAGAACCGCTTCTTCTACCTCGGTACGTACATCAGAGAGGGTGGGAGGAATCGGTAACTCTGTAAAGCGTTTTTGGAGGACAACGACTCGGTTAGAGAGTTTAATTAATGCCTGTTTAAACTTCTCTAGTTGGGGCTCAATGGGGCGATCGCGGTTTTGGCTGAGCACGTCTACCTGCTGCTTCAGGTCAGAGATGGTCGCGCTAATGGGTGCAATCAATTGCCCGAGTTCCTGCTGCTGTGCTTGCAGATGTTCTATATCTGAGCGCACCTCTGAATGCAGAACAGTTACATCTTGCTTGAGGGCCAACCCTTCCATAGATTGGATTAACCCCTCTACTTGCTGACCTAAGTCGCTAATTTGTTGTTCAAGCTGCTGTTGAATTTGAGGATGGGCGAACAAATCCCCTAGTTCCAGGGGCTGTGAGCTAAAGTTCTGAAGTTGGTCGTCGATCCATTGGGGAGTCAAGGTTAGTTCTGAGGGGAGGTTTTGAACATAGCTTTGCAGTTGCGTATGTTCCACACTTAATTCTGTAAGTCCTGCGGTCAGGTCACCTAGGGCAGTCTCCAGTTGTTCTACTTTTTCTGGAGGCGACCATGTCTCTAGCGACTGAGTCAAGCCTAGGATCGACTCTCGGACATGACCATAGTAGGTTTGTAGCTGCTCCAAGTCTTCTCGCATTGGCTTGAGCTCTGCTGATCCCACCAAGAGCAGGTCATTTACCTGGGCTTGGATGGTGGTCATCTCTACAGAGAGTCTTGCGAAGGTGTCCTCGTATTGCTGGGAATTCAGGTTTAATTCTGCACGAACCTGATTTTGCACGTCTGCTTGAGCTTTTGTAATTTCTGCGGCAAGTTTTGCTAAATTTGTTACAATTTCTTCATTCTTCTGTTGAAGGTCATCCTTGACATCTCCCAGTTCTTCGTTCACACGCCCTAGGTCATCAGGAGTTGGCAAGGCTGACATTTTGCGCCGGAGTGCTTGGATCGCAAGACTTTCTTTAGAGAGATGCTCGTGGAGGATATCTAGGCTTGGAAGGATGTGTTTCTCAGTTTGCTGCTCAAGTTGACGACGGTTGAGCACACTCATTAATAAGCAAAAAGAGATCGGTGCAGAAGCAAAAGCGACTTGCTGAGAAACAATCGAAAGTACAGACCCAACACCTGAGCCAAATAACGATACATATTCTGCAAGATTTAGCCAACGACGATTATTCACAACTCTCCCCCGACGGCGGCTTTAATGAACAACAGGAATGAGGAATCAAAGAAACTTCCCAATGGAATCCAGGAAACACTCAATTCTTCAGACCTTGTTGCGTTAAATCAGGAAAGCTGTCTTGATTAGGGTGTGAATTTTTTTATCCAAACTTCACTTTATGAACTAGGTTCTAATATGACCCAGCTTAATCTAGACACGGATAATAACCTGCAGTCTGCCGATGGGGATACCAGTGCTTCTCAAGACGGAGAGCAATACAAGCGGAAGATGGAACGACGCAAGGTGGTTCAGGAACAGCGCTTGGCGGAACGGACGGTGGAGAAAGGATTAATCATTGTCCACACGGGCAATGGTAAGGGTAAGACAACGGCTGCCTTGGGTATGGTGCTTCGCTCCCTCGGCCATGGCTATCGAGTAGCGATCGTGCAGTTCATTAAAGGTGCGTGGGAACCTGCCGAAAAAGCCGCTTTCAGTCCTTGGGGTGAGCAATTAGAGTTTCATGCCATGGGCGAGGGTTTTACTTGGGAAACCCAAGATCGGTTGCGAGATATCGAAAAGGCCCAGGCTGCTTGGGAGAAGGGGCTAACATTTATCCGCAACCCTGCGTTTAAGACGGTGTTGTTAGATGAAGTGAATGTGGCACTCAAACTCGGGTATCTGAGTGTAGAGCAAGTTCTTGCGGGACTAGCGCAAAAACCAACCGATACCCATGTTCTGTTAACTGGGCGTGGTGCGCCTGCTGCGCTCATTGAACGGGCAGATTTAGTTACAGAAATGACTTTGGTAAAACACCCCTTCCGAGAGCAGGGGGTGAAAGCGCAGCCAGGGATTGAGTATTAGGAGTCTTAAGGAGTCTTAGATGTAAATCTGCCCACCCTTCCGCTTAGGGCATGGCACTGCCATGCCCCTACCCATGGTCGATTTATGGATGCCGAGGTCTATCTAAAGAAACACCTGAGTCAGGTCAACTACAATCTCCGGAAAGGCAACCGGGGCAAGCTTGGCCGTGAAATCCAGCACCTGTTCAATCTGGTAGGTGTCTCCCTGGGGTTCCCGAAACACGAATATCCGTTGTTGTTTAACATCGACCACCCAATAGTCTCGAATACTAGCCTTGGCGTAGACCTTGGCCTTGCGATCGCGATCGTAACTTAAGGTTGAATCTGATACTTCAATTAAAAAATAAATATCTTCTGGGGAGGGATGACGATCTCGATAGCGGGTTTCGTTCATCCGCACCACTGCAATATCGGGTTCGGGTTCTGAATTGGGGGCGATCGTAATCGGCAATTGTTGGCGCACCCAAGCCTTACCTGCAAATAACAGAACGAAATCATTGCCAAGGCTAGAAGTGGTAGAGGCGTGGGGAGGTTCCTGCGGTACCATTTCAAAGATGCGTCCTTCTAAGAGTTCCACGCGATCGCCCGCCGTTAGAATACCCGCTGCAATCATGCGATGGTACTCCTCCACACTCCAACACCGCTGGGGCAGTTCCTCCAATTGAAGGCTGGCTTGTGCTTGAACCATGCCGCTTGCTTTCCAGAATACATCAGCCCAATTCTCGTATCTTAACCCAAAGCCCTCTGAGCAGTTAGAACCTGAGACAAACCACTAGAGCTGAATTGCCCCTACCTTTAAACTTTGGAGAGCACCTCCTCAAAGTGGCTGTAGCAGATTAGCATGTAAGGGTGACTAATCTTTACCGTCCCTACCATTCATTAAGAGCAGGTCACTGGTTCAAGTTAATCTGCGGAGCCAGTTTTCAGCACCTCCCTGCGATTCGGAATCTGACCTTAGCCTACGTGCTGGCGGGGGCTGATTGTATTGATGTCGCTGCCGATCCTGCGGTGATTGAAGCGGCACGGGAAGCCATCCAGGTGGCAGTTACCTTGGCAGCAGAAGCCCAGAATCGTGGCTATGCTGCTAACTTGATCGAGGGTGGGATGCCCTGGTTAATGGTCAGCTTAAATGATGGCGAAGACCCCCACTTTCGTAAGGCGGAATTTGACCCTAGCCTCTGTCCCCCCGATTGTCCCCGTCCCTGTGAAACCATTTGCCCTGCCCAGGCTATTGTTTTCAATCGATCTGAGGATAACTTCTCTGGGGTGATTGACCAGCAATGTTATGGTTGTGGGCGTTGCTTACCCGTATGCCCTGTACAGCATATCTCTGCCCGTTCCTATGTGTCTGCCCCAGAGGTGATTGCCCCCCTGGTGTTACAAGGAGTGGATGCCGTTGAAATTCATACCCAGGTGGGGCGGTTGACGGACTTTGAGCGGTTGTGGCGGGCGATCGCGCCCTGGATAGAGCACCTGAAACTAGTTGCCATTAGCTGTCCCGATGGGGAAGACTTAATCGACTATCTCCAAGCCTTGTATCAGATCATTTCCCCCCTCCCCTGCCCCCTAGTGTGGCAAACCGATGGTCGCCCCATGAGTGGTGATATTGGCGATGGAGCTACCCGCGCTAGCGTCAAACTCGCTGAAAAAGTTTTAGCAGCCCATTTGCCGGGATATGTGCAATTAGCAGGAGGAACGAATCGTCATACCGTGACCAAACTGAGGTCTATCGGTCTACTCAACCAAATTGCTGGCATTGCCTATGGAAGTTACGCTCGTGCGTTGCTATCACCGGTATTAGATCGCTTAGAAATCCCAATCTTAAGCCCACCTGCCTTAGCGATAAGTGGTATCCTCTCTTCAAATTCTTCTCTTGTGCAGCTACCCCCGCCCCCAACTCGACTGGAAGCAGTCCCCTCTTTGCTTTGGCAAGCCGTTGATTTAGCCAATTCCCTTGTCTCTCAGCTCAAATCTTCTTCTTAAAATCTCCCTCTTAACTTTTGATCATGGTGAGTCTTAACCCCACGAATTTCTCTGATCATCCCTTGCAAGCTTCTGTTTCTGTTTCCCTAGTTGAATCTTCTACGACTGACACCATGCAAATTACCGATGATCTAAGTAAATTATTAGATGTGTTACCCGATGAAATTCGGTCACGCTTGGATCAGCATCCTCAAAGACAAAACCTGATTGAAGTGGTTCTAGATATTGGTCGCCGTCCAGAAGCTCGCTTTCCAGGGGCAGCAGAGTATCTGTCAGAGGCGGTTGTGACTCAAGCGGATCTGCTGTATTGCATTCAACGAGTCGGTGACTTCGGCGGCGATAATCGCGCTGGTATTGAGCGTACCCTGCATCGGATTAGCGCGATTCGGAATCGGCGACAGGAAATTATTGGCCTGACCTGTCGAGTCGGGCGTGCTGTCTTTGGCACCATTGGCATGATCCAGGATTTAGTGGAAAGTGGGCGATCGATCCTGATGCTGGGCCGTCCAGGGGTGGGAAAAACCACTGCCCTGCGGGAAATTGCGCGAGTATTAGCCGATGACCTGCAAAAGCGAGTTGTAATTATTGATACTTCCAATGAGATTGCTGGGGATGGCGATGTCCCCCATCCGGCGATCGGTCGGGCCCGACGGATGCAAGTGGCTCGCCCAGAATTGCAGCACCAAGTCATGATCGAGGCAGTGGAAAACCATATGCCTGAAGTGATTGTGATTGATGAAATTGGCACGGAGTTGGAGGCTCTAGCGGCTCGCACCATTGCCGAACGAGGCGTTCAACTCGTTGGCACTGCCCACGGCAACCGGATTGAAAATTTAATTAAAAACCCTACGCTCTCTGACTTGGTAGGGGGCATTCAATCCGTCACCTTGGGGGACGAGGAAGCTAGACGACGGGGTAGCCAGAAAAGCGTCTTGGAGCGCAAAGCGCCCCCTACCTTTGATATTGCGGTGGAAATGCTAGAACGGCAGCGGTGGGTGGTGCATGAGCAGGTGGCAGAAACCGTAGATAGTCTTTTGCGGGGTCGGGTGCCCAATCCTCAGATTAGAACTGTGAGTGAAACGGGTAAGGTGACGATCACCCATGAACTCTCTGCCATGGCAACGGAACCTGCCATGACTCCGGTGACTAGCCGTAAATGGCGGGCATCGGGACAAATGGTGCCCTTGCCGACGCAATCCCGTGGTGATTTTCAGCGAGAACGGGCTTCCCGTCCTCTCGGAGAAGGTTCTAGCGCCCGTTCCCAACCGTTGTCAGAAACCCAGGATTTTGAGCAGCTTTTGAATGGGTCTTTAGCAGAGGATACGGATGACAGACTGCTCCGTCGAGGGTTTGAGGTCGGACTTCAGCCTGTAGGACTTCAGCCTGCTTTTGCTGAGCCAATGCGGGGGCCAAATGGGGAAGATTTACCCCTGACGGTATATCCCTACGGGGTCAGTCGCCATCAATTAGAGCAAGTGGTGCAAACCCTAGGTTTACCCGTGGCTTTGACGAAGGATATTGATAGTGCGGAGATGGTGTTGGCGTTGCGATCGCACGTTAAAAACCATGCCAAGTTGCGAAATATGGCTAAATCCCGTCATATCCCGATTCATACGGTCAAGGCCAATACCCTACCCCAAATTACCCATGCCCTCCGCCGCATGTTGCACATGGAGGACACCTTTGGAGACAGCAGCAGTGATGCAAGTTTGCTTTATTCTGGCAATGACGAAGATGAAATGGAGGCTTTAGAGGAAGCCAGACTGGCTGTGGAACAAATTGTGATTCCCAAGGGCCAGCCGGTGGAATTACTCCCCCGCTCTGCCAAGGTTCGCAAGATGCAGCACGAGTTAATTGAGCACTACCATCTCCAATCTCGCAGTTTTGGGGATGAACCGAATCGTCGGTTGCGGATTTATCCAGCCTGATTCCTTAGGACTGTGAACTTGAAGAACCAGGGCGGTTAGAAACCGCCAATTATTGGCAGAAGAAGAACCAGGGCGGTTAGAAACCGCAGCTACACGGACAAAACCTGCCTACGCAGGTTAAGAATCGGGCCTTCCGGATCTAACGGGCAAGATCCCAGGAGTCGGCAAGGAAGTCCGCGCAGGCGGACTTTGCTCGTTTAGCTGCGGTTTCCAACCGCCCAGCTTTTCGATAGTGACAATGAAACCACCCTGTTCTAGAAAGGGAATTGAGGGGGCCAAAAAGCTTGAAACACACAACAGGGATACGACTTCCACCCTGAAGTAGATGAGTCAGTAGCATTCAGACTGAGTTATGATATTCATCAAATCACTATGTAGTTATTGAGTAAATATACTGTATGCTGCGATCGCTCCCTTCTCTAAAAATTGGTCAACAGACTGTCCGGTATCCCATTGTCCAAGGGGCAATGGCAGTTCGAGTATCTGGTGCCAATCTGGCGGGAGCCGTTGCGAATGCGGGAGGTGTGGGTGTTATTTCATCCTTAGGATTAGGGCTTACTTCTCCGTCCTTTGTCAAACAACCCCGGCGAGACAATTTTTTCATTGCCAATCAACTGGCATTGATCGAAGAACTACAAAAAGCCCGTGCCATCAGTCCAGATGGAGTGATTGGAGTGAACATCTTGGTTGCAACCAAGGATTATCCTGGTTTGGCACAGGCTGCCGTGGCTCATGGAGCTAATCTACTCATTACAGCGGCAGGGTTGCCCTTGCACCTACCCGCTTACACCGTAGACTATCCAGAGGTGGCATTGGTGCCGATGGTGTGCGGTTTAGAAGCCGTTCAAACCCTTTGCCAAACCTGGCAAGAACAGTACAATCGCTTACCCGATGCCTTCATTGTCGAAAATTCTCAAACAGCCGGTGGACATATTGGTAGCACCTGTGAGAATCTCAACAACCAAATCGAGTATTTAATTCCCCAAATCCAGAATTACCTTCAGAATCAACTAAGAGCCGATATTCCGCTGATTGCAGCCGGGGGGATCTGGGATCGGTCGGATATTGATCGCATGTTGACCCTCGGAGCCAGTGGGGTGCAAGTTGGTACTCGTTTCATTACCACTGAAGAATGTGATGCCGATCGCAACTACAAGGAATTCCACCTCAAGGCCCGTTCAGCAGATGTAGTAGTGGTGCCCAGTCCGGTTGGCAAACCCGCTCGTGCTTTACGCAATGCGTTTGCAGAAAAGGCGATCGCAGCCTCCTCCGATTTAGAACGGCGATGTATTGCGAGCTGTTTGGAAAGCTGCCTGTGTCGAGATAACCGCCAAACCTATTGCATTCTTCAGTCCCTGGCCAATGCGGCTCGTGGTGATGTAGAAAATGGCTTGATCTTTTCTGGAGCGAACGTGGGACGGGCAGAACGAATTCTGTCGGTCGCTGAGGTGATGGCAGAGTTAACGGGCTTACGGGAAGCGGTTCTTGCTTTATAGCAATTTTTGTTCTTAACGGTTTCCAATACCTTGATCGTTCTAGGATTTCGTCAGGCGATCGCCCATTATCGTTCCACAAATCGTGTCTGATTAGTTCCCAACCCTCTTTTATCGCTTTCGCAGTGGAAAATCCGAAAATGGCTTTTAGCAAGAATTATCTGTTCAAGATTGTGATTCGGAAATGAAGGCTGAAAAGCTTGCTAGAAGCAGATCGTCTATTTTACTCTGTCTGTGTTGATGAAAGAGGGTTGTATGTACATTACTGAGCATACTGAGACAAAACTCATCCTTAGATTGTCTGAAAATCAGCTTTTATATTTAGGACTTCAAGTGGGTGGAGCTTTTATATTAATTGGCATTCTCATGTTTAGTGCAGACTTTAGCGCCAACCCAGACTACGATGCCATGTCTGCACAGAATTTAAATTTTTTTGTCAAGCTCTTAGGGGGTCTTCTAGGAATAATAGGTCTAGTTTCTATTTTTACTGGAACCAATAATCGAGATGAAGCATACATTTTTGATAAAGAAAGGTCTGTCTTGACGATTGAAGGAAAGGGATTGACAGGCTCTTTTAAAAAAGAATATCCCCTCTCTAATATCAAAGAAGTCATTATCAATAAAACTGTTGCTTCTTCCCCTGATCTAATTCCCGAAGGCTATTCTGAGATTCCCACGCCTGACAATTTCTATCTTTCTCTTACCTTAGAAGCCGCACCCGTGTCGGGTGTAATCTTGCAGTATCGCAGTCCAGATCGTCAATTAGTGAATGATCTTGCCAATGAAATTCGACAGTTTCTGGATCATCCAAGGATTGTAAATTGAGCACACCCGCTAACCGCATCGTTGGCAGAGATGTTCCAAAGCAATCTTGCTGCCCAATTACCGAACCGTTTTCCGTAATGCTTCAGTATCCATCGAGACGCGATCAAATCTATCGGACAACCTTGCCCATGTAGTCTCCCCATAATTGAGCGGCTTGGGCACTACTTCCCGATGTAGGCGTGTTGTCATCATTCCCCAGCCAAATCCCTGTAACCAAGGCTCGACTGGGGATATAGCCGATAAACCACATATCTACATTGTCGTTCGTGGTTCCGGTTTTACCTGCTTCCCCTAAACCTAAATAAGCCCCTCGGCCTGTTCCCCGTTCTACCACGCCTCGAAATAACTCTGTCATGGTGTCTGCAACCTCTGGTTGCAACACCACGGCATTGGCTTCTGGATCTCGTGCGTAGTTATAAATCTCTCGACAGGTCTGGGGATTTTTAAGATCAGTACAATCACTGCCATCGAGAATTCGCTTGATGGCATGGGGGCGTTGACGGACTCCCCGATTGGCGACTACACCAAATGCTCCCGTCATTTCTAGCAAAGTAGTTTCACTTTGTCCTAAAACCAGACCCGGTACGGGGGCAAGCTTGGAGTGAATCCCCATTTGCTTGGCTAGCCGGACGACCTTCTG
>JAYKHH010000098.1:0-3314 GCA_035285265.1 Leptolyngbyaceae cyanobacterium
CACTGCGGGTGCTAGAGTCCGGTTAATCAGCGATGGAGACGTTTCCGCCGCTATCTGCTGTGCCTTTTCAGGAACTAACATCCACGCTTTGATGGGGATTGGGGCCGCACCCGAAGGTGTCATCTCCGCCGCTGCCATGCGCTGCTTAGGTGGGCATTTCCAAGGACAATTGGTCTATGACCCTGCCGATGTCAATACCCCCGAAAGTAAGGATTGGAATCGGGATGCTAATATTGCCCGCTTGAAGTCCATGGGTGTAGATGATCCCGACAAGATTTACAACGCTGATGAGCTAGCCTCTGGAGAGACGGTTCTATTCGCAGCTTGCGGGATTACCCCCGGTGTCTTGATGGAAGGGGTTCGCTTCTTCCACGGTGGCGCACGCACCCAAAGCTTGGTTATTTCTAACCAATCTAAGACCGCTCGATTTGTGGATACAGTTCACATGTTTAGCGAACCCCAGTCGCTACAGTTAAGGTAAGTGCAAGTGCCTTTGCGCTTATTTTGATTGATTTGTGGGGTAGAGGCGAGGAGTCGCCTCTACCCAGGGATTCCTTCTATATCAACTTTTTTTCGTCTCATGGGAGTTTGCAAGAGTCAGCATTCCCTGACCTTTGACTTCTCATCCCTCTGGAGACTGGTTGAATCAGGAATCCCTAACCCAGAAAATGAGTCATAGAACCCATCCAACGGTACACCTGATGAATATTGCAGTCCTGGGTCTTAGTCATAAAACAGCCCCGGTTGAAGTGCGTGAGAAGTTGAGTATTTCCGAACACCACACTGAAACGGCGATCGCTCAACTTTGTAGCTACCCTCATATCGAAGAAGTCGCAGTTCTCAGCACCTGCAATCGTTTAGAACTTTATTTGGTCACCACTGACACTGAGCATGGCATCCGTGAGGTGACCCAGTTCCTATCGGAGCATAGTCATTTACCCATCCATTACCTACGTCAGCACCTGTTTATCCTGTTGCATCAAGATGCAGTCATGCACTTGATGCGGGTCGCTGCGGGGTTAGATAGCCTTGTCCTAGGAGAAGGGCAAATTCTAGCTCAGGTAAAACAAACCCATAAACTGGGTCAACAATATAACGGGGTAGGACGTACCCTCAATCAGCTATTCAAGCAAGCCCTGACCGCAGGTAAGCGAGTCCGTACTGAAACTAGCATTGGCACCGGGGCGGTTTCGATTAGTTCCGCTGCTGTGGAATTAGCCCAGTTAAAAATGCCCAACCTAGCGACCTGTCGGGTTGCCATTATTGGAGCAGGCAAAATGTCCAGACTCTTAGTGCAGCACTTGCTTTCTAAGGGAGCCGGACAAATCTCAATTCTTAACCGATCTAGGGCCAGGGCTGAAGAGTTGGCCTCTCAGTTCGATGCACCGCTGCAATTGTATGACTTGTCAGAGATGGCCACGGTTATGGCAACTTCAGACTTGGTGTTCACTAGTACCGCCGCAACTGCACCGATTCTTAACAAGGCAAAACTCGAAGGGATGATAGAGCCGGGTCGCTCCTTGATCCTGGTAGATATTTCCGTCCCTCGTAACGTGGATGCCGATGTTAATGAGCTAACCCATGTCCATG
Organism: Leptolyngbyaceae cyanobacterium; assembly: GCA_035285265.1. Lineage (GTDB taxonomy): Bacteria > Cyanobacteriota > Cyanobacteriia > JARCMD01 > JARCMD01 > JAYKHH01. The sequence continues at coordinate 1,591 of JAYKHH010000098.1, forward strand.
TATTTAACGTGGATGATCTCAAGGCAGTAGTGGCCCAAAATCAAGAAAGTCGCCGTCAAATGGCGATGGAAGCAGAGGCACTGTTAGAAGAAGAGCATGACACATTCGATAGTTGGTGGCGATCGCTCGAAACCGTCACGACCATCAGTAGTCTGCGGGATAAGGTAGAAGCGATTCGAGAGCAGGAATTAGAAAAAGCGCTCTCTCGCCTCGGATCTGAGTTTGGTGAGAAACATCAAGAAATCATTGAGGCGCTAACTAGAGGTATTGTCAATAAGATTTTGCATGACCCGATGGTACAACTCCGAGCACAGCAGGATATTGAAGCTAGGCGCAGAGCCATGCAAGCCCTTCAAATGCTATTTAACCTAGAACCCAAATCCCCCTCAGGTGAGCAATTCAGTTAGTAGACCTGGGTGTAAGTGAACCGACCTTTGATAGGGGGATGGCACTGTCATCCCCCTGATGCCTCTTATATGCAAAAATGTGCGATTGCACTACAGTAAAAAATAATTAGACTAACTATTCCATATCAGAGCTAGGGAAATGAGGGGTAGAACAGTCAGAATGTATCTCGTCGATGGCATCCCAGGTGGTGTGATGACGGTTGAGATCATGAACTGGACAGGAATGGTAATAGTTGCACCAAGGACGCAGCTAGCAGATTTAGCAGGACGCAGTGAAACCCGACGTACAGGTATTTACATTTTGGCTGGTGAGAATCCGGATAGCTCTGCGTTTCAAGAAGCAGTATACGTTGGGGAAAGTGACTGTGTATGGGATCGCCTAGCCCAGCACAATAAGGATCAATCCAAGGAATTTTGGAGGCGAACCGTTATCATTGTTAGTAAAGACGACAACCTAACCAAAGCGCATATCCGATATTTGGAAAGTCGGTTAATTTCTCTGGCAGTGCAGGCTCAACGCGCCAAGATTATTAACAACACCAATCCAGATACACCTCGGCTTCCAGAACCTGATGTTGCTGATATGGAGTATTTTCTTGAACAGGTTCAAATGTTACTTCCTGTTTTGGGTCTTTCATTTGCCATGCCTTTGCCTAGGTTGGAAGTTCAACAACCATTAGAGCTTTCAATTCATGAATCTCCTATCTTTTACATGAACTATAAAAAAGCCAAGGCTCTTGCTCAAGAACTAAACGGTGAATTCATTATTCTCAAAGGATCTACGCTCTGTAAAGAAGAGACACCTAGTTTAGCCAACTCGTATAGACAGCTTAGATCTCAACTTTTATCTGATGGAAAACTAGTAGAATCTGACACTTCCGATTGTTGGTCTTTGACACAAGATTTACCATTAACCAGTCCAAGTGCTGCTGCTTGCATAGTAGGTGGCTTATCTCTCAACGGTCGAACAACTTGGCAAGTTAAGGATGCAAATCAGTCTTATGCTAATTGGCAAGACTTGCAGCTTGAGAAAGCACAGAAAGAGATTCGACTTGTTAAGCCCTAATAAACTGAGTTTGAGGACATACTTGTATGGCAATTGTTGTAACCCTTAGTCCAGAACTAGAGACACTCCTCCAAAATAAGGCTACTCAGCAAGGTCAAGATATTAGCCTCGTTGCATCTGAGTTACTCGCAAATGTTTTAGTGTGGGAAGTACAAGATTCAGAAGAAGCCATCAAGGGCATTCAGCAAGGTTTAGATGATTTTGAGGCAGGAAGATTTCGATCTTTTGAAGATTGTGCTCAAGACACACGA
>JAYKHH010000099.1:0-5580 GCA_035285265.1 Leptolyngbyaceae cyanobacterium
AATCGGGGACTTGGAGATAGGTTAAATGGCTGCAAGGCCCATTTTGATACCCCTAGTTTGGCATAAAAGCTCGGTGATTAAAATTCCCCTTTAGTGATGCCTCACTCACTAAACTCTGTAGGGAATAGACTTAGTATGATTGAGCAATGAAGTGATCATCCGTGATCTTTATCACACAAACTCATTGAACATGAGCTTCCTCACACAAGCTTTAAAATCAACCTTCTTCAAACACACAAACTTCACATTTTTGATTAGATAACGTCACTAGAATTTAGCGCCTCATCAATTCAAAGTCAGCATACCTATCTTGATAGACAGACCTAACAAAATTCTGGGGAGTTCTAAAAACCTTACAGTTACTTCCGTAGACAGTTCTGATTGATGAGCAAGAAACCTACCCTAGCCCAATGCCATAGCACTGGCCACTGGCATCAGCTTCTATCTCAGCAGAATTGCCCCCCAAATCCCCCAATCCTGGGGGACTTTGAAGGTTTAGCTCCCCAGAATTGGGGATGGAAGGCGGTTTAGAGTAATGTCAGTGCCATTGACCCTAGCCCTTACTAATAGAGGGGAAGGGGCCTGCATTCTAGTTGTGAAGACGAGGGCTATCCTGTCGATCTGGCGTTGAATTGTCCCTAACCGAGCATTAGTTTCCTGTCGGTCTTGATGGGTTGACGCGATCGCGAGTATCCATCCACCCTTCCTACAGTTATGCCTGTTGTAGTGTGAATTGCACTTCTGAACTATAACGATCGCCCAGACAGATCCCGTCCGTACTCGATTTTAAGATCAATCCTGACAGAGGTGCGATCGCCGTATGCGTGAATCTCCTCTCGTGAATCTCCTCTCCAGCATCCTCATCCGATTAGACGGTAGCAAATTCTGGCAATGTTGGTTGACGAGGGTGAAGCGATCGCCTACCTAAACCCCTCTGGGGAACAACTCTTTTAAATTCACAATCAGGCTCGGAAAAGCGAGGGGTGTCAGGGTGGTTTCAGTTCCTGCCCCCATCGCCTCTAGGTGAAAAATAGTTTCTTGAATGATAGTTATTGGAGCCAGGTTGACGGAATACATAGACCTGCTGCCGAGTCACCTCTAAAATCCAATACTCAGGGATACCCGCCTTAGCATAGACAGGAGCTTTCTGCGTCCGATCTTTGGCTAAGGTGGTGTCTGCAACTTCAATGAGCCAGAAAATATTGACGGGTGTGGGATGGCAATCTACATAATCGCGGGGATTGGGATGGACGATCGCAATATCCGGCTCTGGCTCAGAATTGGGCAAGAGAGTAATCGGGAGTTGGACGCGAACTGCAGCTTGATCAGCCAGCAAACTGGCGAGGTAGCTAGAAGCACGATGGGTCGTCGCTGCATGAGGGGGTTGCTGGGGACTCATTTCGATGATTTGACCTTCTAGTAACTCCACCGGATCATCGACACTCAGGATGCCTGCTTGGAGCATCTGATGATACTGGCTGACTGTCCATGTTTGAAGTTGCGTGAGGGTCATAGGGCGCGTCATCAATTAATTCTAGAAACCTTGTGGGATGAGCATTACCGCGCCCGTCCCAACCTCATAAGCTAGGGGCTGAAACCTTTGCCGTCGAAGCATTAGGGGGCTCAATGATAACAGCCCCTAGAAATATACCTACCTACGCGATCGCTCTTCTCTCATTAAAGCCTCATCTTACTCAACGCCTAAGTGTCTCGCAATTCCATCAACCTTGCGTTGAATCGTCCCTAACCGAGCGTTGGTTTCCTGCCTGTCTTGATTGGTTGCGGCGATCGCCGTATCCGTCCGCCGACGCTGCTCTTGCATCTCATCAATATAACGACGGATATCCTGACTAAAAGCCTCCAAGAAGCGATTATTCGACTCCACCATCTGCTCCATGCGGGTGAGTCGTTCATCGCTCTCGATTTTGTTCTGCTCCATCCGAGCAAACCGTTCATCACTAGCCCTTTTACTTTCGGCAGTGGCAGCTATAAACTGCTGAATCAGCGCTTCGATTTGCTGGAGACGATCACTATTATTTGAGGAGGTATCCATACAATCTTTCTAAATTCATTTCTACAGTAACGTAAATTGAACTTCTAAACGACGGCGATCGCTCTGAGCGATTCTTTCAGTACTGGTCTAGGGTGTATTCTGGCAGAGGTGCTATCCTTTACCATGCCACACTTTGTAGCTCTGCAACTTCTTGAAAGTGAGCATCACGAGTGACCAGGATTAAATTGTGCTGCAAAGCCACCGCTGCGATCCAAATGTCATTCTCAGGGAGTGGGCGACCTTTAACCCTTAACTGATTTTTGATATCGCCATACCACCGAGCCGTATCGGCATTGCACTCAAGTACAGTATTTTTAACAACGAATTCCTCCACACGTTCTAAATTGCGCTGAATCCGCCCTGATTTCCTAGCACCATACCATAGCTCACCGATCACAATACTGGAGATGAAAACCTCCTGAGCGTTAGCAAGAGGATGTTTAACCGCTTCCTCGTCTGCAAAAAGAGCAATGATGATATTGGTGTCGAGCAAGTATCTACCACCCATCGAGATCAACCTGTTCGCAGTCTTGATGAATCGCAGCTTGCATCATCACTAAATCATCGGTTGAGATAGAACCTGCAAATTGTAACAATTGCTGACCCGGCACTCCCCGAACTTGGGAACTTCGCAAATTTTGGGTAAACTCAAGCACCTGCCACTGTAATTGCTGGGGCATCGCTTTTAGTTGCTCAATGACTTGGTTAATGATGACTGAATTCATGATCTTCTCCCCATCTCATTCAACCTGATTTGGAAATGTTGTTCTGTTTCCCTACCTTCAGTATTGCACTCCGGAGATCGGGCGATATTCCTCAAGCCAAGAAACCTACCCCTAGTTCCTTTCCAGAGGGGAATGAGAGCCTAAGCTGTTAAGCATCTAAATTGCATGTCAAGACCTGTGAAGTCCTTGCGGAAAGGCTTTTGGAGAGATCGCACTCAAGCAGTTTGAATGCCGATCAGCTTATTGGGGTTTAGTTGGGCAGGCGATCGCCCAGAGCGATGCCTTCAGTCTTAGGTTAGGGTGCATTCTGGCAAAGGGGCAATTCTGGTTCCGAGGCGCGATGAGATCGCCTATTCCACTCCCAAGTACCTCGCAATACCATCGACTTTGCGTTGAATGGTTCCTAATCGAGCATTGGTTTCCTGTCGGTCTGGATGGGTTGCAGCGATCGCGGGTATCCATCTAATCTTTCTCAATTTACGTGAATTCGATAGCCCGATTTTGTGCGCGAAGCGCACACAAAATCGGGTGTTTTGGGAGTTCTCGCTTTGCGAGAACTCCCAAAACACCCTTTCGTCAAACTGACATTAAATTTATGCCTGCTGTAGTGTGAATTAAACTTCTAAGCTATGGCGATCTTCGTTCTCTTATCCATTGCCTCAGCTTTTATAGATGGGAAACCTCTGCTCTGCCGAGGTACGGCAAGAAGAGAAGTTTTCTTCGACAAGGGGCAGGGCAGCGATCTCACTTTAGGCAGGACGATACCTCCTCTAAGAGGTAGGGAGAGCGGTCTCATCCCAGGAATGAAGCTACCCCAACAGCCTGATTAAGGAATAAGACTTAGGCTTCATTAAAAATATATGATTTAATAGTAAACTTCCTGTATTGCAAGTGAAGATACTTAAGTTTTGTGGTTTCATAGGTGTGAGTAGAGGAAACTTGCGGTAGCAAGATCAACTTGACTACTGCAATAGATGACCAGTGTTGAAGTTGAGGATATTAAATACGCTATCTCCGCCCCTCCCAGATCTGAGGGGAATGTTGTGATGGGGAAGTGATGTCATCCCATCTATTATTCGCTCACTAACTATGTCCAGTTATGCATATAGGTCAACCTCCCCTGACTCGTGATGTCTTGCAGTTATTTCAGCAGGGGCTGGCATTGGCGGCGGCTCAGGAATTTGAGCAAGCCCTGCATCGCTATAATCAGGCTCTCCAACTCAAACCGGATTGCCCTGCAATATGGCATGAAAGTGGTCTGGCCTTAGAAAATCTAGGAAATTACCAAGATGCGATCGCCCACTATGATCAAGCGCTGCAATTAGAGTCAGCAGAGACCTTGGCAGATGAAATCTGGCACAGTCGGGGGAATGCTCTCCAGTACGGGTTGGGAGATTACGAAGCTGCGATTCTTTGCTATGACCGAGCCCTAAAGCTTCAACCTCAGCACTATCAAGTGTGGCAGAATCGCGCTAATGCCCTCCTCTATGGTTTACGTCGCTATGAAGCGGCGATTGTGAACTACGATCAAGTCCTATCAATCAAATTGGATCATTACCTTGCTTGGCGTAATCGGGGCAATGCCCTAGCTGCCTTGGGCTGTTATCAAGCTGCCATCATCAGTTACGATTGTGCCCTCGCCATCGCTCCCCAAGATGAGTTAGCAAGTCATGCTCGAAATGGCATCCTGAGCCAGGTTAACTGGGAGTCCTCAGAGCCTGAACGAGTCCCCGCTACAAACCCTGCCTGGTATGGACGGGGCTTTAGTGAAAGTAACCCCATGGATTTACCCTCGGGAGGCGTGTCATCGTTAGAGTTAGGAGAAGAGACTGCACCCCTAAACCCAACTTCCAGTCCAGGGATACTATCTAGTCCAGTCACCACCCCCCGGTGCCAGTCTCCGATTTTAGTGATTGATGCAGGTTCCACCCGGCAAGAAGTCATCTTAACCCATGATCTCTATGTAATTGGGAGAGATCCTAGAAGTGATATCTGTCTAGAGTCTCGATTTGTTTCCCGCCATCATGCAACACTGCTGAGAATTCCCCAGGCAGACAATTACTTTGGTTACCAAATTCTAGACGGCAACTTAAACGGCACCCGGAGTACGAATGGTTTACTGATTAATGGACATAAACATTTAACCTGGAATCTCGCGCATGGCGATGTCATTTGGGTTGCGCCTGACATACACATAACTTATATCTAGCCATCAATAAATGTCTAGAGTTCAAGGGGATTTGGGTTATACTCATCCAGGTAAGAGTCCCCCTGATCAGGGTTTTTCTATCTCCATAATTTGATCTCAGGAAAAACATCTTGTCCATTGTAAAATTGATATTCTTGATGAAATTAATGTTCCTGACAGAATTTATACCCCTGATAGAATTGTCAAGACAGAATTGGCATCGGAACAATTGGGATTGGGTTTTAAGGAATTAGCATTCCCCCCAAATCCCCAGTATCCCGATGATTCCCGCGCAGATCGTGGGAACAATTAGTTGGTGTAGCTGCACCATGTTTCTGAGGGCGGACGCTATAGCATCCTGAGAAGTATTTCTATGTTAAGGCGTAGGAATAATCAAAGAGAATTTAGGAATTTCCCAAAAACTTAATTATCTATTGGCATCAATCTTTAATTAGAGTCTTGAAATTAGCACTAGTTAGAAAATTAAAAGGTCAAAAGTTTTCTTGCAACTCTTGATCACCTTATGCAGTCTATATATAAATAGCACCTTGATTTTCATGGAGGAGTTGCTATGTCTGAATTAATTCAAGCCATCTTGGAAAATAATGAAAAGG
>JAYKHH010000100.1:0-4285 GCA_035285265.1 Leptolyngbyaceae cyanobacterium
CAGAAACGTTTTAGCGATAGGTTGAGGGGTGTCATAAAAGGGTTCATCACTGTTTTGAGTTCGCCAGCGATCGCCTAATTCCTTTAAGATCTCGCCATTAGCCGGAATTAATACTGTGGGGTTAAAGTCATTTTTGTCATCAATATACTTGTTGACAATATCCTGAGAGCCTTGGAACTTGAGATCGATCTGAATATGCGGGTATTCCTGCTCAAACCGAGTTTCTAACACTTGCAATGGCTCTTGCAATTCCGTACCGCTAACCACCACGATTTTATGGTTAGAGCCAGGGAGGGGGACATAGGTTAAACCTAAGGCAGCCAGGATGATGCCCAGGGAAGTGTAGAGACGTGAGGGAGATTTTGGATTTTGGACTTTGGATTTTGGATTAATTGAAACCATTAGGTTTAAATCCCTGGGGAAGGGGTAACTGGGTGGTTATTGTGAAACCAAGAGATCAACATTTTCCTGGAAACTTTTGAGTTCGTCACTGAGCGATCGCAACTCCAAAGTTTCCTGAGAGTCGGCCAAGTTTGCGGTTCGCAGTTTATTTTGCAATTCCTGCAACACCCCTGCCGTATCCAACAATAAAGTGGAAAGGCTAGCGACTTGCGCTTGTCGAGCATCTTCGCCTTGACGGGCGAGGGCAATATTGCGCTTCAAGCTCTCGGATAATTTGCTTAACTGCGGTTGAGCAACACTGGAGCTAGTTTTCAGCTTGGCTTCCACTTCGGTTAATTGCCGCTGTAAATCTTCTACGCCCAGCAGTGAATCCGACCCTTGCATCCGTCGAGCGAGTTGATCCACCTTACTAGGAAGCTCACTGGCGCGATCGCAGGCGTACTGCACCGTTGATAACAATTCAATTTGGGAGGAGTGGATTAAGAGCTTGGATGCCTCTGCCCGTAATCCATTGGCTTTGTCTGATAACCCTCTAGCTTGTTGCAACACCGACTGAAGTTCTTGCTCTAGCTGAGGATTGTCTAGATTCAGGGTTTCTGGCTCCTGGGATTTGCGAACCATCGCTCCTGCGGTGGCAATCACAGCCGCAACGGGTAGCATCACAATCGAAGGAATATTGACGAGGCGTACCCCTGCAACTAGGGCGATCGCCCCAGCGAGAACCGGCAGCGGATAGTATAGCGGATTGGCTAATTTCATCATCGGCTCGTGGGATTAGGGTCTACATGCTTTAGAACTCGACCTGGAGGTCTGCCATCAAGCGAGAGATGGTTTCTGGATCACCCTTGGAGTAGTATCCGCCACTGAGGCTGGCAATTTCTTTCAGGGCATCGGGATTAAATTCCCCTTCTTTGCCATAGCCGACTGTAAATAGGGCAATGCGTTGGTCGCTCGAAAATCCACTTTTTTGCAGTTCTGCCCCCAATTGCGGTAGGGAAATCCGAGAGCCGGAATCTTCCCCATCGGTCATCACCAAGACGGCATTGATGGCCCCAGAACGTAGATTTTGCTGGAGCCAGTTGCGTGCAAACAAGGTGGCATCGTAGAGAGCTGTACCACCATCGGCATTCAGACTGCTGACAAATTGTAAGCCGCGATCGCGCCCTTGGGGGGTACCATCCGCTAGAACAGGGGGACGAATTTTACTATCAAAGTCAATTAGAGCAATCTGATCTTTGACGCCCAAGTTGTTGATGTAGGTTTGCAGCGTACTTTGCACTGCAGGCATTTTATTCCCAGCCATCGAACCAGAGGAGTCTACCACCACCACCACCATTGAGGGTTTTTTAGCAAACTCTTGCCAAGATTTCAGCATTGCCTCGACTACTTGGGGCTGGGGCGGACGATAGGAATCGTATTTAGGCTGGGCATTAACGCCAAACTCTGGCGAAAATTTGGCATTCAATGCCACACCAGGAGTGCCAGGGCGCAACCCTAGATTCACCGCCATCTCTTGGGCTGCGGGGGATTGCAGGTAGGTGATTACCTTTTCAGCCGCCGCCTTCTCATCTGCACTCACCCACGGCCCCGTTGGAAGAATTGCTCGCATATTCGAGGAAAATGTAGCCTTGGGATAAACGGCTTCATATCGAGGTTGGCCCGGTTGCAACCCCGTATTGGCAGCAATCACAGAGGATTCATACACGGAACCAACCGATGCCCAGAATGGCCCATTCTGCACCATTGCTTTTGCTAGGGCGTTGGTAGAAACCCCATAGCGAGTCACCTTACTCTGAATTTGCTGCACTTGCCCTTGGTAGCGGGTTACATCCTCCACGGTCAATTGTTCAGGCCGCTTGCCAGAGACAGAGGCAAATTGAGCCACTAAGGTCTGTAAACCAGAATTAGAGCGAGTCGGTGCGGTGTGGACGTAATGAATGACTGTGGGTGGCCCCGATGGATCAATATCGCGATGGGTTTTTGCCTTAACTAATGCCTTAAAAGGGTCAGGAGTTTTCTGAAACACCTGCGCCACATCCTTTTGAGCCATCAACACCATCGGACTATTGGCCAGCAACGGGGCGTCGGTAATCTCAGGAATGTACTTCTGTCCTGGAAACAGTTGATTGATTTGATAGATCAACTGGCTTTGATAGATTTCGCCATCTACTGCTACCAAGGTCGGAAATTCCGGTGAATCGGCGGATAGGGTGCCCGCCTTCAATTGCTGCGATCGCCCCACCAAGGTACTCACCACATCTCCACTACCCTCGGCTTGACAGGAGAGGTAAAATTCTGCACCATTATCCAGTTTTGGCTTCTGTTGGTTAAAGGCTTGGGCTGCTTGGTTACAGAAGTCACCCAAGGCACTGCCCACTAGCATCTTGACTTCAAATCCAGGCAAATTTGCTGAACTGGAAGCAGGGGTGTTAGATGGATCAGTGGAGGCACAAGCACTCAGAAATAAAACACTCAGAACTGCTGACAGACATTTAGACGGGTGTTCATTCAAGGTCATTGATACTACTCACCGTTCATTCCTAACACGGTTATAGCTGATTTTACATTGAGTTGTCGGTAGGCTCTGCGATCGCTCCCTAGCCTTTGTAAATCAACTCAACCCATTGAGCCTAGCCAAGGAAAGATAACCTTTGATTAAAATCAGGCCAATTTTAGGTTAAGGACACTTGCCAACGATTTTAGTGTGGCCAATCCAGCCTAGGTTTTCAGAATAGCTCTACCCAGGTATACTGACCTGAAAACTAAGACTTCATCCAAAGCATACAAATTACAGGAGTTGGCTACAATTCTTGCCGTAAATTCAAGGCCGTAAATTCAAGAACCTTCCATGAATCAAAAATTTTTAAGCACTCTGCTTGTCCTACCTGCTTTAGGAATGTTGGTTGTCAGCGCTCCCTGCTTAGCTGACACGGAAGGCATTGCTTCCTGGTATGGGCCTGGATTCAGTGGTAACAAAACTGCTAGCGGTGAGCGATTTAATCCGAGTGAGCTGACTGCTGCCCATCATTCTTTGCCCTTTGGGACGCAAGTACAGGTGACTAATATCAAAAATGGGCGTTCTGTAGTCGTTAGGGTGAATGACCGACCGGGCCATCGTGGCATTGTGATCGACCTATCCACGGCAGCCGCGAAAGTCCTTGGAATTATTAATGCTGGAACCGCTCCCGTCAGGCTGGAGGTTTTAGGCCAATAAGGAACTGGCGCGAAAATAAAGTTCCCGATTGATAGCCGTCCTGTGCCCAAAATCATAGGTTCAAAATCATAGGTTCAAAATCATAAACTGTGGTAGGGGCATCCCCTTGTGGGTGCCCTCAATTGATCGGACACCCACAAGGGATTGCCCCTACTGGAATATGATTAGACTCCAGTTTTTAGGAGAACAGTAGCTTGACGAACCTACAACGACTGGCGATCGCCCCCACCCAGATCCAAGCCCAACAAATTATCCTCACGGCTGACCAGCAGCATTACCTCAGTCGAGTATTACGGCTCCGGGACGGCGATCTGTTTATTGCGATGAATGGGCAGGGGCAATGGTGGCTTGTGGAATTGCAGGGTCAGTCATCGGAAGTCAGGGGACACATTTTAGAGTCCATTGCCGTTGAGACGGAACTCCCTGCAACCATCACCCTCCTGGTGGCTTTGCCCAAGGGTAACGGCCTGGATGAAGTCGTTCGCCAAGCTACGGAGTTAGGTGTGACTTGCATTATGCCTGTGATCAGCGATCGCACCTTACTGCAGCCCAGTCCTCAAAAACTAGAACGCTGGCGACGGATTGCCCAGGAAGCTGCCGAACAATCTGAACGGCAAGTGGTGCCTACGATTCTGGAGCCAATATCCTTTGCCGAAAGCCTCAAAAGCA